>JALYQB010000367.1 GCA_030856045.1 Actinomycetota bacterium | reverse complement strand
GCGTCGAGCAGCGGGCGGGTGCCCCGGACGAACGGGCGCAGCGCCGCCACGACCTGCCGGTCGGTGATCGCCTCAGCCACTGTCGGACCTCGTCGGCAGCGTGCTCAGCGATCGGCCCAGCGCCACCGCGCCGGGGAACATGCCGCTCGCGAGCAGGACCAGCGAGCGCCAGTCGGCCGGCAGCAGGACGTCACCACCGGGCCCCGCCGCACCGAAGCCCAGCACGCACACCACCCAGGTCAGCAGCGGGAGCGCGGCGGCCACTCCCCCGGCCCCGGTCCGGGCGGCGGCACGGACCAGCCACGGCGTCGTCACCGCGGCCACCAGGATCGTGACGGGGAAGGGCACGGCACCGAGGTGCAGGGGCAGGTAGAGCAGTTCCACCGCGGCGAGCACGGCGGCGTCCACCACGAGCACCAGCACCACGAGCAGGGTCATGCAAGCCCGACGAACAGGTCGTCGCCGGCCTCCGGGGCGGATCCCCGCGCGAGGGTGAAGTGCTCCCGCACCATCACCGGCCGGGCCACCCCGTCGGACAGCGCCAGTGCCCGCTGCCCCGCGGGTCCCTCCCACAGCGTCACCTGCGTGGCGTGCGCCCGGATCGCCCGCATCGTCGTCTGCACCTGCGCTCCGACGTCGAGCACGACGTCGACCTCCTCGTCGGGTACCCCCGGCAGCTCACCGTGGTCGGGCGGCGGGAACGGCAGCGACGTCATCGCGCGCAGTTCGGCGACGCAGTCGTCGACCGCCGTGCGCGGCTGCACCGCCCAGAACACGCGCTCGACGCCGTCGGCTCGCTCGGCCGCCGCCATCGTCATCCGGTGCGCGCGGACGTGGTCGGGATGGCCGTACCCGCCGTCCGGCCCGTACGTGACGACGACCTGCGGGCGCAGCTCGGCGAGCAGCTCGGCCAGCTGGGTGACCTGCTCGTCGAGCGGCCCGGCGGCGAACGCCCGGGGGTGCAGGTTCGGCGGGAGGCTCGCACGGCGGCCCGGCTCCACCACCATGCCGGAGTCACGCCAGCGGCCGAGCCCGCCGAGGAAGCGCTGGTCGGTGACGCCGAGTGCGGCGGTCGCGGCGGCGAGTTCGCCGAGCCGGTAGCCGCCGAGCTGGTCCGCGTGCTCCGCCGTGAGACCTGCGAGCTCGGGCGGGATCACCTCGCCCTGCTCGCCGAGAGTGCACGTCACGAGGCCGACACGAGCCCCCTCCGCGGCGTAGCGCGCGATCGTGCCGCCGGTCCACAGCGTCTCGTCGTCCGGGTGCGCGTGGACGAACACGATCCGGCGCTCCCGCATGCCGCGCAGCCTACGACGGTCACACCGGGGTGACCGCGACGACCGTGCCGAGCGCCTCGACGAGCGCAGCGATGTCGCGCGGGTCACTCGTGAGGATCTCGTCGCCGTCCCGGGCGATGTCCACGACGGACCCGTCCACCACGTCGGCCGTGGTGGCGATGCCGAGCAGGGTGCCGATCCGCCGTGCCCGTACCGGGTCGAGCGGAACCTCGACCACACCGGCGAGCAGCATCGCCAGCCGAGCCTGTCGCGGGCCTCCGCGCCACACCTGGGTGACGGCTCCCGATGTGGTCCGCACCTCGACGTCACGGCGCTGCGCACGGCGGATGAGGATCTCCACCAGGTGCTCACCGCGGTCGTAGGCGATGAGCGCCCCGGCGTCGAGGATGAGGCTCACGCCGAGCGCCGCTGCTGGTTGACGTGGATCGAGCGGCTCCGCGCCTCGGCGACCAGCCGCTCCTCCTCCTCCTCGCTGAGCCGGCCGAACTCCGCCTCCCACGCATCGAGCGCCTCACGGAGCCGGATATTGCGCACCCGTGCAGCGGCGGCCTCGGCAAGCCACGCGGACACGGTCATCCCCTGCTGGGCCGCGAGCGCACGCACGCCCGCGGCGAGGTCCGAGTCGAGCGAGATCGACAGCTTCTCCGCAGCCACCGGCGAATACTACCATGGTGGTAATCTCAACCGGCGACGACGTGCTGCTCCTCGGCGTGGTGGCACGCGCTGGGGTGGTGGCCGCCGCGGCGGCTGACGAGTGCGGGCTCGGCGTCCGCGCAGAGCTCCGTCGCCTTCCAGCACCGGGTGCGGAAACGGCATCCGCTCGGCGGGTCGACGGGGCTGGGCACGTCACCGCTCAGCCGGATCCGGTCGCGGCGCGAGCGCATCGTCGGGTCCGGGACGGGCACCGCCGAGAGCAGTGCCTGGGTGTACGGGTGCGACGGACGGGAGTAGATCTCCGCCTCGGACCCGATCTCCACGATCTTGCCGAGATACATCACCGCCACTCGGTCCGACAGGTGCCGCACCACGGACAGGTCGTGCGCGATGAAGAGGTAGGACAGCCCGAACTCGCGCTGCAGGTCCCCGAGCAGGTTCATCACCTGCGCCTGGATGGAGACGTCGAGCGCGGACACCGGCTCGTCGCAGACGATCACCTCGGGGCGCAGCGCGAGCGCCCTCGCGATGCCGATCCGCTGGCGCTGCCCGCCCGAGAACTGGTGGGGGTAGCGGTTGATGTGCTCCGGGTTGAGCCCCACGACGTCGAGCAGGTCCTGCACCTTCCGGCGCCGCTCGCCCTTCGGGGCGACCTCGGGGTGGATCTCGAACGGCTCCCCGACGATGTCACCGACGGTCATGCGCGGGTTGAGCGAGGTGTAGGGGTCCTGCAGCACCAGCTGAATGCTGCGGCGCAGTGCTTTCAGGGCGCGACCGCGCTTGGCGAAGATGTCCTCGCCGTGGAACCGCACCCGCCCCGACGTCGGCGGCTCGAGGCGCATCAGCACCTGCGCGAGGGTCGACTTCCCGCACCCCGACTCGCCGACCACGCCGAGCGTCTCGCCTCGGTGCAGGTCGAACGACACGCCGTCGACGGCCCGCACGTGCCCGACCGTGCGCTTGAACACGATGCCGAGCTGCACCGGAAAGTGCTTGACCAGGTCCTCGACCTCCAGGAGCAGAGTCACCGGGACACCAACTCCTTCGCGAACAGGCACGCCGACGACCGGTCGTCGGGCAGCGGCTCGAGCGGTGGCACGACCTGATGGCAGCGATCCACCGCCATCGGGCAGCGCGGGTGGAACGGGCAGCCCGGTGGGATGGCGGTGAGGTTCGGCGGGAGCCCCTTGATCACCGTGAGCTCGGTGCCCTTCGAGTCCACCCGCGGGATCGACTCGAGCAGGGCGAGGGTGTACGGGTGGCACGGCTTCGCGTACAGCGATCCGACGTCCGCGTTCTCCACGATCCGGCCCGCGTACATCACCGCGATCCGGTCGGCGACCTCCGCCACCACGCCCAGGTCGTGCGTGATGAGGATGAGCCCCATGTGCCGCTCGACCTGGATGTCGGCGAGCAGGTCCATGATCTGCGCCTGCACGGTGACGTCCAGCGCCGTCGTCGGCTCGTCGGCGATGAGCACGTCCGGGTCCAGCGCCAGCGCCATCGCGATCATCACGCGCTGCCGCATGCCCCCGGAGAACTGGTGCGGGTGGTCGCGCACGCGGTCCTTCGCCGCAGGGATGCCCACCATGTCGAGCAGCTCGACGGCCCGGCGCCGGGCGGCCCTGCGGTCCATGCCGCGGCGGGTGCGGAGCTGCTCCGCGATCTGGAACCCGACCGTGTAGACCGGGTTCAGCGCGGACAGGGCGTCCTGGAAGATCATCGCCATGTGCTCGCCCCGCAGCTCGCGCCGCCGCTGCGGTGTGGCGGTGAGCAGCTCCTCGCCGCGGTAGCGCACCGATCCACCGGTGACCAAGCCGGGTGGGGTGTCCAGGATCCCCATGATCGTGCTCGCCGTGACGCTCTTGCCGGACCCCGACTCCCCCAGCACCGCGAGGGTCTCCCCCGCGTCGACCGAGTAGTCGACCCCGTTGAGCACCCTCGCCACGCCGTCACGGGTGCGAAACTCCACCTGCAGGTCCGAGACCTCGAGCAGTCGTTCGCTGGTCACCGGCATCACCGCGATTTCGGGTCGAAGGCCTCGCGCACGGCGTCACCCAGCATGACGAAGGCGAGCACCGTGACGGCGAGGAAGCCGGCAGGGAACAGCAGCAGGAACGGCGAGACCCGCACGTACTCCCTGGCCTCGCTGATCATCACACCCCAGGAGACGACGGGGTCGCGCAGTCCGATCCCGAGGAACGACAGCGTGGCCTCGGCGCCGATGAACGCACCGAGCGCGATCGTGGCGTAGACCAGCACCGGAGCGAGGCAGTTCGGCAGCAGGTGCCGCCGGATCACCCGCAGCGGGCCGGCGCCGAGACCCCGCGCGGCACGCACGTAGTCCTGCTGCCGGGCCGCGATGGCCGCGGACCGCATGATGCGCATCGACACGGGCCAGGACAGCGCCGACATCGTCAGCACCACCAGTGCGGTGATCCCCACGGCCCCGCCGCCGACCGAATCGCGGAAGGTGGTGAGCACCACGATCGCGCCGAGCACGAACGGCAGCCCGAAGAACACGTCCGCGATGCGGGACAGCACCCCGTCGACCCAACCGCCGTAGTACCCGGCGATGATCCCCATCGTCCCGCCGACCAGCACCGTGAACATCGTGGCGAGGACGCCCACGATGATGGAGACCCGGGTGCCGTAGATCGTCCGGGCGTACACGTCGCGGCCGAACAGGTCGTAGCCGAACCAGGCTTGCGCCGACGGCGGACGGCGACTGCGGGCGAGGTCGCCCGCGGTCGGGTCGGCGGAGGTGAACAGCTGCGGGAACGCCGCAAGCACGAGCAGCACGGAGATCAGCCCGACCAAGATCAGGAACAGTGGGCGGCGGCGCAGGTCGTGCCAGGCGTCCGAGGCGAGGCTGCGGGGACGGCCGGTGCCGGGCACCCCCACGGACTGGGGATCAGTCATAGCGGATCCTCGGGTCGAGAACGGCGTACAGCACGTCCACCAGGAGGTTCATCAGCAGGTAGACGATCACGAGGAGCGTGACGACTCCGGTGACGGTCGCGCCCTCCTTGGTCAGGATCGCGCCGTACACGAGCCCGCCGATCCCGCGGATGTTGAAGATGCCCTCGGTGATGATGGCGCCGCCCATGAGCGCACCCAGGTCGACGCCGAGGAACGTGATGACTGGTATCGCGGAGTTGCGCAGCAGGTGAACGCCGACCACGCGACGCGGCGCCAGCCCCTTGGCGACCGCGGTGCGCACGTAGTCCGAGCGGCGGTTCTCCGCGATCGACGTCCGGGTGAGCCGGGTGACGTAAGCCATCGACAGGCTCCCGAGCACGAAGCCGGGGACGATCAGCTCGCTGAAGTTCGCCGCGGACGAGACAGTCGGATCGATGATCCCCCACCGTAGGCCGAGCGTGATCTGAAGGACGAACCCGGTGACGAACACCGGGATCGCGATGAGGAACAGCGTCGAGACGAGCACGAGGTTGTCGAGGAAGCTCCCGGACCGCAGCCCGGTGAGCACGCCCGCGACGAGCCCGATCACCGCCTCGATGACCAGCGCGACGAGCGCCAGCTTCAGGGTGACCGGGTAGGCGTTCGCGATGAGCTCGCTGACCTCGATGCCGGAGAACGTCTCCCCGAAGTCGCCCTGGGCGAGACTCGCCAGGTACTTGCCGTACTGGACGAGCAGCGAGTCGTCGAGGTTGTACTTCTCCCGCATCGCGGTGATGTAGGAGTCCGGGCAGGCGCGGTCCCCGC
>JALYQB010000361.1 GCA_030856045.1 Actinomycetota bacterium | reverse complement strand
CCCGCTGTGCGGTGGCCGACTCCGCCGTGACGCCGGTGCCGGCCAGGCGCACGTCCGGTGTGCCGCCGGGCTCCGCGGGCGCGACCTCCACATCGAGCACCTCGCCCTGGCGGTTGCCGCAGCCGTCGAGCACGGCGAGCACCGGGCGACCGTCGAGGACGACCCGCACGACGTCCCGGCTCCGGGTCTGCGAGCCGCACTCGGCGGGCTGGACGACGGTCGCCTCGGCGGGCCGGTACCCCGACTCGGGGCCAGCGGGCCACAGCAGCCAGCACACGCCTGCCAGGGCCACGGCGACGACCAGCGCGAGCAACCCGGTAGAGGTGCGTGGCACAGCGGGCATCGTGGCACGGCGGGGATCGGAGCGGCTACCGCCGCGCGAGGCACTCAGCCGCGCTCGGGGCGGGAATCCTCCGCCGGGGTGATCTTGCGGACGTAGAGCAGCAGGTCGCCTGCCTCGACAGCGTCGACATCGGGGGCGTCCACCCGGAACAGCCGCCCGTCACGCACCACACCGAGCACGATGTCGGCGAGGTGCCGCGGTGATCCGCCGATCTCGGACCGCTCCACGGGGCGCTCCCCGATCGCGAGGCCGGTATCGGGCGTGAGCAGGTCCTCCACGAGGTCCACCACCGAGGGGGTGCGGGTGGCCATGCCCAGCAGGCGCCCGGCCGTCTCGGACGACACGACGACGGTGTCGGCGCCGGACTGCCGCACCAGGTGCACGTTCTCCGCCTCCCGCACCGCGGCGACGAGGTGCGATCGCGGCGCCAGCTCCCGGGCGGTGAGCGTGACCAGCACGGCGGCGTCGTCGCGGTTCGCGGCCACCACCACGGACTTGGCGCGTGCGACGCCCGCCAGGCGCAGCACATCGGACCGGGTGCCGTTGCCGTTGACGGTGACCAGCCCGAGCGACGAGGCCGCCTCGAGGGCGCTGTGATCGGTGTCGACGACCACGATGCCGGTCGGCTCCACCCCATCGCCGAGCATGGTGTTCACCGCCGCGCGGCCCTTGGTCCCGTATCCGATGACCACGACGTGGTCGCGCACCTTGTGCCTCCATCGTTGGATCTTCAGCGCCTGCCGGGACCGCTCCGTCAGCACCTCGAGGGTGGTGCCGATCAGCACGATGAGGAACAGCACCCGCAGCGGCGTGATCACCACGATGTTCGCCAGCCGTGCGCTCTCGCTGACCGGCGCGATGTCCCCGTAGCCGGTGGTCGACAGCGAGACCGTGGCATAGTAAAAGGCGTCCAGCAGCGACACGCCGTCCTCGTTGACGTCGGAGTACCCGTCGCGGTCGAGGTAGACCATGAGCACCGTCGCGCACAGCGCGAACACCGCGCCGATCACCCGGCGGGCGATCGCCTGCGCAGGGCCGCGCCGACCCTCCGGCATGCGGACCACGCCGACGAGGGCGTGGTCCGGCCGGTCGGTGAGCCGGTCGGTGACCGCGCGGAGCCCTCTCACGGGCCGGAGCATAACGAGGCCGGTGTGGCACCACCCACGACGCGGTCGCGGCACCGCTGGTGCAACGCTGCGACCATGACCCGACGCCGTCCACGGCACGCCCTCGCTCTCGCGGGGATGCTCGCGACCACGGGCGTGCTGCACTTCACGGTTCCGCAACCGTTCGACGACATCGTGCCGCGCTCGCTGCCGGGTCCGCCGCGCCGCTGGACCCTGCTGTCCGGGGTGGCGGAGATCGCGGTGGCCGCGGCCGTCGCCGTCCCGCGCACCCGGCGGCTCGGGGGACTGGCGGCGGCAGCGCTGTTCGTCGCGGTGTTCCCCGCGAACGTGCGAATGGCGCTGGACTGGCGCACCCGGCCGTTACCGCAGCGGGTTGCGGTGTGGGCGCGGCTGCCGCTGCAGGTACCGCTGGTCGGGTGGGCGCTGCGGGCGTCGCGCGACCCCGGCTGAGCACCCGGGTCAGGGCGATGAGGCGTGGGTGCCGGGCTGCCGCAGCACCGCCGTCCCGGGAGGCTAACCCGCCGGCACGGAGCGGAGGAGGTCGCGGAGGCCGTCGGCGTCGAGCAGGTCGGTGGGGCGCAGCGTGTGGTCGTGCCGCACGTAGTGGAACGCGGCGCGGACCCGGTCGACGACGGTGCCCGACAGCTCCGCCCACGCCAGCCGGTACGCGGCGAGCTGCACGCTGAGGGCGGGCAGGTGCGCCGCGTCGGGGACCGCACCGGTCTTCCAGTCCACGACCGTCCAGCCGCCGTCGGGGTCGGCGAACACCGCGTCCATCCGCCCGCGCAGCCCCACGCCGTCGATCGCGGTCTCGAACGGCACCTCGACGTCGTGCGGGTCCCGCGCCGCCCATTCGCTCGCGAGGAACGCCTCCTGCAGCGCAGTGAGCTCGGTGTCCGGCGCGGCCCCCGCGTCGGCAGCGCCGGGCAGCTCGTCGAGGTCGATGAGCCGGGTGGCACCGAACCGCCGCTCCAGCCAGGCGTGGAAGGC
>JALYQB010000329.1 GCA_030856045.1 Actinomycetota bacterium | reverse complement strand
TGACCCCCGACGACCTTGCTGCCCTCGAGCAGATGCTTCTCGAGAGCGGTGCCGGTGACAAGGCCGACATCGCCCGCGCCCGCGAGGAGTCACACGGGCTGGGCCTGTTCATCCGGTCGCTCGTCGGTCTGGACCGACAAGCGGCGACCGAGGCGTTCTCGGCGTACCTCGTCGACTCGGTGTACCCCAGGGTTCAGATCGACTTCGTCGGCCTCATCGTCGCGCACCTGACCGAGAACGGCGTCATGGCAGCGGCGCGGCTCTATGAGTCGCCGTTCACCGATCGCGCACCGCACGGCCCGGACAGCGTCTTCACAGACGAGCAGGTCGACGGTCTCATACTCGTCCTCGACACCGTCCGCGCCCACGCTGCCCCCGACGCAACCGTCGCGTAGTCGGCTCTGCTACCAATGGCACGGATACGGCGACACCTGGGTGGTCGCGGCGCTCGACGGGGTCTGCGTCGAGTGCGGCTATGACTTCTCCGACGTCTACCCGGACGCGGATGTGATGCGCGCCGCGGTACGGTCCCCAGCGTGACCCTGCTCCCAGACGGCCCGGAGGCGCGGCGAGCGCTCGCTGAGCGTGACATCCCCCGCGTGTACCAGCTGCTGATCGATGCCGGGTTGACGCAGCGGGAGATCAGCCGGGCCACCGGGCAGTTGCCATCAGAGGTCAGCGAGATCCTGGGCGGACGACGGCTTGCGACGTAGACGCTTTCTCGGTGCCACTTCGCTCGCGCTACTGGGCCAGGTCGTGGTGGGTGAGCCAGGACCTAGCCCAGCAGGCACGCACCGCCATGGCCGCCTAGCGTGCCCGTACGTGGAGCAGCGTGCCGTAGCGGAAGAGTCGTAGGTGCCATGGCGGCGACACCCTTGAGGTCCCGCTGAAGCTCGACCCCCTGGACGTCCACGGTCGAGCCGTCACCCACACGGTCAGCGCGACATCGCCCGCCGCGCTGTGGGTGTGTTGCCGCGGCGGTGTCGGTGTCAGCGGCTACCGTCACCCCGGCGGGAACACCCGACAGCACAGTTCGGCACGGGAGGCTGCATGCGGCTGGTAGTCGTGGAGGGCATTGACCCGGCCGGTATCGCGCGCATGGTCGCAGCCGGCACCTACGAGAAGGGCGCCCGGTACGCGCAGCGGCGCGCGGTCGTGCACATGGAGTGGGACGGCGCGGAGACCGCGCTGCAGGCTGTGGTGCGGGGAAGTGCCGGTCAGCTGTACACGACGGCGGTCTACTTCACGTCCGGGAATGATGCGGATCTGGAGTTCGCGTGGGGCGAGTGCAGCTGCCCGGTCGGGTTCGACTGCAAGCACGTCGTTGCCGTGGCGCTCACCGCCACCGGCGCCACGAGCTCGGGGAACGGGACGAGCCGGCCGACGGCGACGTGGGAGCAGTCCCTGGGATCGCTGCTCGAGCCGGCGAGGCGGGGCTCCGAACCCCGCTCCGACGGCGTGGAGCTGGCCATCGAGCTGACCCTGTCCGGTGCTGCGAGGGATGCCCCGCAGCACCCCCGGGCGCCCGGGGTGGGTCCGAAGCTGCTAGCCCGGCTGGTACGGCCGGGCCGGACCGGTTGGGTCGGCGGCGGAATCAGCTGGAGCAAGCTCGGTTCGCCCTACAACTTCGGTGACTGCCGCGCTTCCCACCTGCGGCTGCTCCAGGAGCTGTACGCACTGTACCGATCGCGCACCGGTCCGTCGGGCTACTACTCCTACCGGGAGGACAAGACGATTGATCTGGCCGCCTTCGAGAGCCGGCAGCTGTGGCCCATCCTGGACGAGGCCGCGGCGATCGGCCTGCAGACGGTGCACGCGCGCAAGCGGCTCGGGGCGGTCGAGAGGTACGGCCACGGCGAACTGTGCCTCGACGTGACAGCCGGTGAGGTCCCAGGCTCGCTCGTCATCGCGCCGGTGCTCCGGGTCGACGGGAACGACGTGGCCGCGGTGCCGGTCCGGTTCATCGGTGCCGATGGCCATGGCGTGGTGTACGTGTCGGGCGCGCAGGCTCGGGGCGAGGACGCCGCCGACTGTCACATCCGGCTGGCGAGGCTCGCCAGCTCGGTGCCACCGCCGTTGCAGCGGATGGCGCTGGAGGGTCAGCGCCTGCCGGTGCCCGCCGGGGAGCAGGACCGGCTCCGTGACGAGTTCTACCCGCGCCTGCGGAGCCTGGCTGCGGTCGTCTCGTCCGACGGGTCGTTCACACCGCCGACGATCTCGGAGCCCACTCTGGTGCTGCGGGCGTCCTACGGTGCGGGCCACGATCTCGGCATCAGCTGGGAGTGGGCCTACGAGGTGGGTGACTCGCAGGTACGTGCGCCGCTGGCACCGTCCGGGGTCGACGACGACTACCGCGACCTCGCCAAGGAGCGGGCCGTACTGGAGGCGCTCGACGTCCCGCTCGACCGGTTCGGGTTGCGCGGCGATGACCCGGGGCAGCAGGGCATCGTGCCGCACACCGATCTGGGTGGCCTGGACACGATGCGCTTCACCACCGAGGTGCTGCCGTTGC
>JALYQB010000312.1 GCA_030856045.1 Actinomycetota bacterium | reverse complement strand
GCGGCGGGGTGCAGCAGCGCGGTGACGGCGCGCACGTCCCCCGTTGCCAGCGCCGCGACGAACGCCTCCAGCACGACGTGCTGCTCGTCGAGGCCTACCCGCGGCGGCGGGTCGGCCTCCGCAACGGCGCGACGGGCTCGCGAGGCGTGCTGGCGCGCGGTGGCGACCGAGCAGCCCAGCACCTCGGCGATCTCGGCGAACGGGGCCGCGAGCGCGTCGTGCAACACGAAGGCGACGCGCTGCTCGGGCGTGAGCCGCTCCAGCACCACGAGAGCGGCCATCCGGACGGCCTCGTCGCGGACCACGTCGTCCAGCGGGTCGGGCGGTCCGTCGACGCGGGTCAGCAGCGGCTCGGGCAGCCAGGTGCCCACGTAGCGTTCGCGGACCGCGACGGCGGAACGCAGGCGGTCCAGGCACAGCCGGCTCACCACCGTTGTCAGCCACCCGCGCGGTTCGCGGATCGCGGCCCGGTCGCCGTCGGACAGGCGGGCCAGCCGCAGCCACGCATCCTGCACCGCGTCCTCGGCGTCGGACAGGGACCCGGTGAGCCGGTACGCGACACCGAGCAGGTGGGCGCGGTGCCGCTGGAACCCGGCCGCGAGAGCGTCCGCGCCGGGGGTCATGGCGCCCATCCTGCCGCCAGATGGGCCGGCGTCAGGCGCTCTTGAGTGCGTCGCGGCGCCGTCACCATCACCGACCCCGGCCCGGACCTGCTCCGCCTGGTCGCACCGCGGCAGGACGCGTCGTGACCACCGGGACGACGATCGTCGGCGCCCTCGTCTTCGACTGCACGGCGCTACGGGAGTGGACGTCGGTGCGGTTCGTCGACGGTCTCGTCACCGACTGCGGGACGGGCGAGGTGACCCGTCCGGGGGACGAGGTCGTCGACGGCACCGGTGCCACCCTGCTGCCCGGCCTGATCGACGCGCACACGCATCTGCTGCCCGGCGTGCCGCAGCAGGCGCTGACCTTCGGGGTGACCACCGAGCTGGACATGTTCTCGAAACCGGACCTGGTGCACCGGCTCAAGGCCGAGGCGGCTGCACGGCCCGATGTGGCCGACGTGCGGTCGAGCGGCATCGGGGGGCGACCGCGTCGGGCGGCCACCCGTCGATGATGTACGCCCCGTTCCCCACGGTGACCGTGCCGGACGATGCGTGGGATTCGTCGCGGACCGGATCGCGGCGAGCTCCGACTACCTCAAGATCATCTACGAGCCGGGGGACGGCAGACTCTTTCCGATGCCGTCGCTCGACGTCGAGACGATGCGGGCGCTCGCGACGGCGGCCTGACCGGACTCCGGTGACGGCAGCGGTCACGCCGGACTGTCAGCTGTCCGTGCCAGACTGGCTCACGCCGAGAGGAGCCGCCGTGACCGTCCTTCCCCAACAGCCGGCGCACCTGCTGACCGTCGCCGAGTACGCCGAGCTCGGTGAAACGGAGTCCGGCTACACGGAGCTGGTAGAAGGGCGCCTGCTGATGTCGCCGAGCCCGGTCCCCGACCACAACTATGCGGCGTCCGAGCTGCTCGTGCAGCTGCGCCCACAGTTGCCTGATCACCTCGAGGTCATCCCGGACGTCGACGTCGACCTGGAGCTGGTGTCGCCGGACAAGCCTGGCTTCTCCCGCCGACCCGACCTGATCGTCGTCCAGCGCGCCGCGCGGCAACGGGTACGCGAGGGCGGTGGCATGATCCGGGCCGCCGAGGTGCTCGTCGTGGTCGAGATCGTCTCGCCGGGCTCGCGTCGCACCGACCACGTCGCGAAGCGGAGCGAGTACGCCGACGCCGGCATCCCGCACTACTGGATCGTGGACCTCGACACACCGCTGTCGGTACTGGCCTGCCACCTCGCCGAGGGCTTCGGCTACCAGGACGCCGGCGGGGTCGTCGGAGGGTTCACCACCACCGAGCCCTTCGCGGTGCGCCTGGAGCTCGACCGGCTGCTCTGATCCGACGATCTGCTTTCCGTCGGGGGTCGGAGCTAGTCTCGCGGCGTGACGACGGAGCTTCCCGCCGACCCCGCCGCGGAGCAGGTGGCCAAGCCGCCGGCCGCCGTCCGTGCCCAGCACGGCGAGCTCGCTGACACCGTGCGGGGCCACCAGTTCCGCTACTACGTGCTGGACTCCCCGACGGTCTCCGACGCCGAGTTCGACCGCCTCCTGCGCGAGCTGGCGGCACTGGAGGAGCGCTGGCCGTCGCTCGTCACGCCGGACTCGCCGACGCAGCTCGTGGGCGGCGGCTTCGCGACGGAGTTCGTGGCACACGACCACCTCGAACGCATGATGAGCCTCGACAACGCCTTCGAGACCGAGGAGGTGGTCGCCTGGGCGGAGCGGGTGAGCAGGGAGGTCGGTGACACGGCGCACTACCTGGCCGAGCTCAAGATCGACGGGCTCGCGGTGAATCTGCTCTATGAGGACGGGAAGCTCACCCGCGCCCTGACCAGGGGTGACGGGCGCACCGGTGAGGACGTCACGCTCAACGTCCGCACCCTCGACGACGTCCCGGACCGGTTGACGCCGTCGGAGCAGTACCCGGTGCCCGAGCTCCTCGAGGTGCGCGGCGAGGTCTTCTTCCGGCTCGCCGACTTCGGGGAGCTCAACGCGGCGCTCGTGGAGTCGGGCAAGGCCGCGTTCGCGAACCCCCGCAACTCCGCGGCCGGATCGCTGCGGCAGAAGGACCCGAGGGCGTCCGCGTCGCGCCCGCTGCGGATGATCTGCCACGGCTTCGGCAAGCGGCGCGGTTTCGACCCGGCGCGGCAGTCCGAGGCGTACGACGCGCTGCGGGCGTGGGGGCTGCCGGTGTCGGAGCACACCCGGCTGCTGGGCAGCGTCGGGGAGCTGTTGGACCACATCGCGTACTGGGGTGAGCACCGGCACGAAGTCGCGCACGAGATCGACGGCATCGTGGTGAAGGTCGACGAGGTGTCGGCGCAGCGTCGGCTCGGCTCGACGTCGCGCGCGCCGCGGTGGGCGATCGCGTTCAAGTACCCACCGGAGGAGGCCATCACGACGCTGCTCGACATCCGCGTCAACGTCGGCCGCACGGGGCGCGTCACGCCGTTCGCGTTCATGGAACCGGTCACCGTCGCGGGGTCCACGGTGTCGCTGGCGACGCTGCACAACGCCGACGAGGTGCGGCGCAAGGGTGTGCTCATCGGCGACCGGGTGACGATCCGCAAGGCGGGCGACGTGATCCCCGAGGTACTGGGGCCGATCGTCGACGTCCGCACCGGCGAGGAGCGCGGGTTCGTCATGCCGACGCACTGCCCGGAGTGCGGGACGGAGCTTCGCCACGCGCGGGAGTCCGATGTGGATATCCGCTGCCCGAACACCCGGTCGTGCCCCGCGCAGCTGCGGGAGCGGATCTTCCATGTCGCGGGCCGCGGGGCGCTCGACATCGAGGTGCTCGGGTACGAGGCGGCCGTCGCGCTGCTCGCCGCGGAGGTGGTGACCGACGAGGGTGACCTCTTCTCCCTCGACGAGGAGAAGCTGCTGCAGGTCGACCTGTTCCGCACCAAGGCGGGCGTGCTGTCGGCCAACGGGCGCAAACTGCTCGCGAACCTGGAGACGGTGAAGGACCGGCCGCTGTGGCGGGTGCTGGTCGCGCTGTCGATCCGGCACGTCGGGCCGACCGCCGCGCAGGCGCTGGCGCGGGAGGT
>JALYQB010000304.1 GCA_030856045.1 Actinomycetota bacterium | reverse complement strand
CAACGTGGAGCTGCCCAGTGCTGCCCGCGTCTACGACTACCTGCTCGGTGGCGGGCACAACTTCGCCGCCGACCGCGCCGTCGGCGAGAAGGTGCTCCAAGCGCTGCCCAACGGGCGGCACATCGCCTGCTCCAATCGAGCGTTCTTGCGCCGGGCGGTGCTGTACATGGTCGACCAAGGCATCACCCAGTTCCTCGATCTCGGGTCAGGCATCCCCACCGTCGGCAACGTGCACGAGGTCGCACAGGCGACCAACCCGATGTGCCGCGTGGTCTATGTGGACAACGACGAGGTGGCCGTAGCGCACAGTGAGCTCATCCTCGAGGGCAACGAGAACGCCGCCGTGGTCGCCGCCGACCTCTGCCGGCCTGCGATGGTGCACGGCGCGCCCGCCGTGACGCGACTCCTCGACTTCAGTAAGCCGGTTGGGCTGTTGATGGTCGCCGTGTTCCACTTCGTGTCCGACGAGAGAGATCCCTTCGGCGTCGTGCGCCGGTACCGCGATGCACTGTCTGCGGGCAGCCTGGTCGCGCTGTCCCACCTGACCGCCGACCAGACGCCCGTCGGAATGGGCGCCGTAGTCGAGGCGATGAAAAACAGCCGAGACCCCATGTACTTCCGGTCATACGACGAGGTTCTCGCCATGTTCGACGGCCTTGAACTCGTGGCCCCAGGAGTGGTCGACGCGCCAGCGTGGCGGCGCGAACCGGACTGCGAGGACACCGGCCCAGAGGACGTTTACGTGGGCGTGAGCCGCAAGCCCTGACCACGGCGCCGGCCTGGTACGGGCGCGGCTTTCGCGCGGTCATCCGCAGGCGATCAGGACCGTGGACGACGGCAATCGGCCTTGACGGATGCCCTGACGGGTGATTCATTGATCACTTCGGGGATGACGGGTTCGGTGGAACAGGGGGATGCCCAGCTGTTGGGGGACCGAGGGCTTGATGGCGGATATCTGCATCCTGCTCCTCACCACCTGGCGATCTGGGCGCGGAGCCGGGAGGAACTGTGACAGCCGACGACGTACTCGCGCAGGTCAGTGATGCGCTCGTAGCGGAGCTCGGGGTGTCCGCTGAGCGGATCGTTCCTGCCGCGACCTTGACGGAGGACCTTGAGATGGACTCCCTCGACCGCGTCGAGTTCCTCGCTGTGCTGGAGGGACGGATCGGTACGGCGATCGAGGCGGATGCCATCGAGCAGATCCGCACCGTGCAGAACGTGGTCGACCTGGTCGTCGGGGTGGTGGGCGAGCAGTCGTGGCCGACGGCGACGTCGTGAGATGCGGGTCGCCCCGAGCGGAGGTCCTCGTCACCGGCATGGGAGTCGTCAGTCCGGCAGGCAGCGGACCGTCCGCGTTCCACGCCGCGCAGCTCGCAGGTGTCGGCAGGGGTTCGCGCGATTTCCGGCTACGACGCCACGGGGGACGCGGTGCGGATCGCTGGGGAGGTCGACCTGCCGCACGAGCTGACCCTCGGCCGACGCGAACAGCTTCGCACTGATCGATGCACGCAGCTCGCTGCAGCGGCGGCGAGCTTGGCGCTCGAGGACGCCGGTCTCGCCGGTGACGAGGCTGCCGAGCCTGGCCGCGTCGGTGTCGTGGTCGGCTCGGGCATCGGAGGGGCCGCCACCGCGGAGCACAACTGGGCCGGTTACTTCCGCGACGGTCCGTCCGGGATGCGCCCGCGGGCGATCCCCATGGGGATGATCAACGATCCGGCGGCGTGGGTGTCCATCCGCCATGGATTCACCGGCCCGTGCCTGGCGATCGCCACTGCCTGCGCCTCCGGAGCGGACGCGATCGTGGCGGGGTCTCAGATGATCGCGACGGGCGAGGCAGACATCGTACTCGCCGGCGGGACAGAGGCGCCGGTCGTCCGAGGGATCGTCTGTGGCTTCGATCGGCTCAGCGCGCTGTCGCACCGTAACGACGACCCGGCCGGCGCGAGCCGACCGTTCAACAAGGACCGAGACGGGTTCGTCCTCGGCGAGGGGGCGGCCCTTCTCGTTCTCGAGTCCGCGGCCCATGCACGTGCCCGCGGTGCGCACGTCCACGCCGCCCTGCGGGGCTACGGGCGCAGTTCCGACGCCCATCATGTAACGATGCCGCACTCCGACGGGGAGGGTGCCCGGAAGGCGATCGATCGAGCGCTGCGCAGCGCGGGGGCCGTAGCAGCCGACGTGGCCGCGGTGAACGCACACGGGACGAGCACCACGCTCAACGACATGACAGAGGCCAGGGCGATCCGCGCGGCGCTCGGCGATGTCGGTGTGGCCGTCACCGCGACGAAGTCGCTGGTCGGCCACGCCCTCGGTGCCGCGGGTGCCATCGAGGCGGTCGGGACGGTGCAGATGCTCACCAGCGGGTTGGTGCCGCCGATCGCGAACCTGAACGACCCCGATCCCGGCGTCGATCTCGATGTCGTCCGGAGCGCGCCGCGGGAACTGACCGGCACGCTGGTGCTTTCGAACTCCTTCGCGTTCGGCGGTCACAACGTCGTGCTCGCTCTCGCGACAACGTGACCCGGTCCGAAGGGCGCTGAGGCCGGCCGGACCTTACTGGGGCGCCACCCTCGCGCAGCAGGCGCGAGGACGTGGTCGCCGAGCTCCTCGCGGCCGCAGTCGACGTGTCGGCGCCCGGGGTTGATCAGCCGTCGATGCGCATGCAACGGGTGAGTGCCGCAGCGTTGTCGGCAACGACGAGCCGGACCAGCTCGACGAGCTCGGCCACCCGTGGGTCGATCACCGCGTAGTACACGAACCGCTTGTGTCGGCGCGCACCGACGTAGCCGCACTCGGCAAGGCAGGCCAGGTGCGTCGACACCCGACCCTGCGAAAGGCCGATGTGCGTGACGCACTCGCTGACCGTCCGCTCGCCATCCAGCAGGAACTCGAGGAGCCGCAACCTGCTCGGATCGCCGAGGGCGCGGAAGAACTTGGCAATCAGCTCCACACCGGTGGTGTCGGCCGGGAGTAATGACGCAGGATTCGAAGTCGACAGGGGTGCCTTCTCAGATTTGCGTATCCGAATATGATAAATCGTTGAGGTGGCGTCGGGTGGGGACTGCGTACCCGTCACCGCCACGTAGCTTCCCAGAGCGGGCGACAAAGGTCGAGACGGCAGCGACGGACCGAGCTACCTGCGACGTCCCGGTCGGCCGCCGGTCGGGGTGATGTTGCCTTAAGCAGCGTTCTGACCAGGCAGAACCGCCGTCCCTTCCGGCGGGCCCGCGAGGTGTCGACAGCGTGTCCGCCATCCGGCAGGGCAGCTGACGCACCGGTCGCCGGTGGTCCCGTGGCTGTGGTTCGGCCGCCGCATCTCCGGGCCGTCGGAGTTCGGTCGAGCACGAGGTCGGATGCGCATCTTCGTTGTCCGCGGATGGGCCTTTCGGACTGCTACCGTCCACCGTGCCGCGTAGACGCGGAGCGTCCGACTTCGCAGAGGAGTGCGTCATGAAGGTTGCCTACGTCTTCAGCACGTCCGGGCACACCGCGAGTTACAAGCTCGGGAAGATGATCCTCCCGCAGCTCGAGGAGAACCGTCACGGAGTCGAGGTCGTCGGCATGATGTTCTTCGATGACAACAACTACGTGCTACGCGCGGGTGACCCTATCGGTGAGCGGCTCGCGAAGGTTGCGGCTGATCAGAACATCCTCCTGATGATGTGCGACCAGTGTGCTCTCGAGCGCGGACTCGCCGATGGCGAGATCGGGGCGGCATCCGTCACCGGCACCGTCGACGGCGTCACGGTGGGTTGCTTCCCCGACCTGTACGGCGCGCTCGCCGGGAACCCGCCCGACCACGTCATCACCCTCTGACATCGCCTGCGTCACGGTGACGCGGGCCGCAGCCGATCACTCCAGTGTCGGCAGGCCACGGCTGCTGCCGTTGCCAGCGTCACCGCCTGACCCGGCACCGCGTGGGTCGAGGCCCAGCGCTCCGCGATGACGGCGTCCGGGAAGAAGTTCACCCAAGGGCACCATGTCCGGATGACCGGCGTTCCCTCCCGATAGCCGGGGACGAAGACGACACAGTCGGTGTCCCCTCCCGACAGTCGCCCTTCGGTGAACCTCACTGTGAGGACGAGGCCCGTCCCGGGAGACGCGGACGTAACGGAGCCGGACGCGCCGAGGCCCCCGAGGATCCCCAGCGCGTCGATCACGCACCAGGTGTGCCATGGCGTGTCGCCGATCAACAGCTCGTGCGGCGTCCGGTCGACGGTGAGCCCCAGTGCTCCGGTGACGCTTCCGTCCGCACCCCGCCCCAGCCTGCCCGCCGCGGCGAGCAGCTCCAGCTCGGCTGCCGTGTCGAGCCCGGTCGGGTCGCACAGCTCGGCCAGCACCGACACGGGAACCGGCTCGCTCCGGCGAAGCAGCTCGACGAAGGCCACCCGCAGCAGCTCATCCTGCCCCGCGGTGAGCCGGCGCAACGGAATGACCGACCGGAGATCGGTGTCGTGCATCGGCAACCCGCGGTCGATCTCCACCCGGGCCAGGATGCCACCCCCTCAGCGGCGGGTGGTAGCGGGCGCGGTCACGGCGTCCCGGAGCACCGCCGCGCGCGTTGACACCCTCGTCGACGAGGTGTTCTCCTGGTCGGGCTCCGGCGAAAGGACGTCTGCGGTGCCCCACGTGACGGCCGACGGATCCCACCGACGGGACGGAGCGCCGCTCCAGGTGCTCCTCCTGTCCACCTACGAGCTCGGCCACCAGCCGTTCGGCCTCGCCTCGCCCGCGGCATGGCTTCGGGCTACCGGCGCGGACGTGCAGTGCTATGACCTGTCCCTTGAGATGCTGACCGAGGCCGTAGTCCGCAGGGCGGATCTCATCGCGTTCTACCTGCCGATGCACACCGCGACGCGGATGGCTGCCCCGATGATCGAGCAGGCACGCGCGGCCAACCCGACCGCCCACCTCTGCGCGTACGGGCTCTACGCCTCACCGAACGCCGAGATGCTGGGCGCCCGGGGTGTCGACACCGTACTCGGCGGGGAGTTCGAGGAGCCGCTGCGGAGACTCTGCCTGGATCTCGCGGCGGGCAGCGACGCTGCGACGGGTCGGCAGTCGTTGCCGATGATCTCCTTGGTCCGCCAGGACTTCGTGGCGCCGGACCGCACCGGGTTGCCCGAACTGTCCCGCTACGCCCACCTCCGGATGCCGGACGGATCCCGGCGGACGACGGGCTACACCGAGACGACCCGGGGCTGCAAGCACCTGTGCAGGCACTGCCCGGTCGTCCCCGTGTACGGCGGCCGGTTCCGGGTGGTCCAGAGCCAGGTGGTGGCCGCCGACGTCGCCGGGTTGGTGGCCGCAGGCGCCGAGCACATCACGTTCGGTGACCCGGACTTCCTCAACGCCCCGAAGCACGCGCTCGACGTCGTCCGGCGTCTCGCCGCCGACTTCCCCGGTCTCTCCTACGACGTCACGGCGAAGGTCGAGCACCTGGTGCACCACGCGGCGTTGCTGCCCGAGCTGAGCGCCACCGGATGTGTCCTGGTGACGAGCGCGGTCGAGAGCTTCGACGACGACGTCCTCGAGATCTTCGACAAGCGCCACACCCGGGCCGACCTCGTGAAA
The DNA here is from genome assembly GCA_030856045.1 of Actinomycetota bacterium. Taxonomy (GTDB): domain Bacteria; phylum Actinomycetota; class Actinomycetes; order Mycobacteriales; family Pseudonocardiaceae; genus JALYQB01. The sequence continues at coordinate 27,545 of JALYQB010000304.1, read as the reverse complement.
GCCATTCGGCTGCTCGCCGACGCCGGGATCGCGCTGAACCCGACCTTCGTGGCGTTCACCCCTTGGACCACCGCCGCGGGCTACGTGGACTTCCTGACCTCGATCCACGACCTCGGGCTCATCGGGACCGTCGCCGCGGTGCAGTACGCGATCCGGTTGTTGATCCCCGCCGAATCGCGGCTGCTGGAGCTCGCGGACGTCGAGGCGTTCCTCGGCGAGTTCGACGCCGAGAGACTCTGCTTCGACTGGCGGCACCCGAACCCGGCCATGGACCGGCTGCAGCGCGAACTGTTCGCCGTGACCGAGGAGGTCGTCGACACCGACCTCACCCGGGGAGCCGTCTTCGACCGGATCGTGGCGGCCACGGCGGACGTGCTCGGTGGCGACGGCGCCCGGGTCCTCCGCGCCCTGCCGTCCGCCGCGGACGCGCACGTGGAGGTCCCGCACCTGAGCGAACCGTGGTTCTGCTGCGCCGAGCCCGTGCAGGGTCAGCTGACGCCGCTGTTCTGACGCCGGCCCTGCGAAGCGGCCCGCGCTGTTGCTCCCAGCCAGAAGGACCGCCCGTGCTCTCTCGTCTCGCTGCACTGGCCGACCGCAGGCCCGTCGCGATCCTCGTGGTAGCGCTACTGGCTGCCGGCGTGTGTGCGATCTTCGGTGCCACCGTCGCGGACCGGCTCGACCCGCTTGGCTTCGACGACCCCGCTTCGGAGAGTGCGAGGGCAGGCGCCGAGCTGGATGCCCGCGGGTGGGCGGCGCCCGACCTGGTGGTTCTGGTCGACGGCACGCTCACGTCCGCCGCCGAGGTCGCGACCGAGGTGCAGCGTGACCCGCTGGTCACCGGGATCAGCGTCGCCCCCCGCTCGGGGAACGGCTCCGCCTACGTCGTGGCCTCATTCCGCGCGGTGTCGGACAAGGAGAAGCAGGACGCCGCCGAGCGGATCGAGACCGGCCTCGGTACGCGTCCCGGTATCGCGATCGGCGGGCCCGCCGCCTCGTTCGCCCAGCTCAACGACACGATCCAGGCCGACCTGGTCTGCGCGGAGCTGTACGCGTTCCCGATCCTGTTCGTCCTGTCGCTGATGCTGTTCCGCAGCCTCGTAGCGGCATCGCTGCCCCTCGTGGTCGGTGCACTCGCGGTGGTGGGCACGCTGTTCGCGCTGCGCCTGCTCGGGGAGCTGTTCGGCATCTCGGTGCTGGCGCTCAACGTCGTCACCGCACTGGGGTTCGGGTTGGCGATCGACTACAGCCTGTTCATGGTGTCGCGCTATCGCGAAGAGCTGGCGCGTTTCGGGCCGGGTCCCGAGGCGCTCCGCGCCACGATGCGCACGGCTGGACGCACGGTGTTCTTCTCCTCCCTCACCGTGGCGGCGGCGGTGGCGTCGCTGCTGGTCTTCCCCCAACAGTTCCTGTATTCGATCGGCATCGGCGGGGTGCTGGTCTCGCTGCTCGCCGCTGTAGTCGCGCTCGTCGTCCTCCCCGCCATACTCCGCCTGCTCGGACCGCGGGTGGACGCACTCGCCCCTCGGTTCCTCCAGCGCCGCGCCCAGCTCGACGCGCGCCCGGTGACCGCGGGCGCCTGGTACCGCACCGCCATGTTCGTGATAGGGACGCGACGGCCGAGGTGCTGCACGATGGTTGGCTGTCGACCGGCGACCGGGGGTTCTTCCACGACGGCGAACTGGTGGTCTGCGGCCGGAGCAAGGATATGATCATCGTCGGCGGTCGCAACCTGTATCCCGAGGACTACGAGCAGGTGGCGGCGGGTCAGGACGGGGTCCGTCAGGGCAACATCGCGGCGTTCGGGCTGCCGGAGCGTGAGCGCATGGTGGTGGTCGCGGAGTCGGCGAGGTCGGCCGAGCGGGCACAGCGGCTCGTCGACGATCTGCTCGGCGCCCTGACCCGCCGGCTGTCGCACGCACCGGAGGAGGTCGTCCTCGTGAGACCGGGAACGCTGCCAAAGACGTCGTCGGGGAAGGTCCAGCGCGACCTGTGCCGGCGCCGGTACCGCGCGGCGGAACTCGTCGTCGTCGCCACGGCCCGGCGGCGATGACCGCGGGACACCGGCCGACCGGATCCTGGTCGTCGGGCCGTGACGGTGAGGTGCCGGTCGTGGTCGTCGGGGCAGGCCAGGCCGGACTCGCCACCGGGTATCACCTCGCGCGCCTCGGCGTCCCGTTCACGATCCTGGAGGCGGGCGAGGCCCCGGCGGGTCGTGGCTCGGTCGATGGGACTCCCTCACGTTGTTCACCCCCGCACGGTTCAGCGCACTGCCCGAGCGGCCCTTTCCCGGCGATCCCGACGGATACCCGGCTCGTCGGGACGTCAGCCGGTACCTGCGCGACTACGCGGCGGACTTCGGGTTCCCCGTCCGGTGCGACACACGCGTCGTCCGCGTGACGAGCGGGGGCGCCGGACTCTCGGTCGAGACCACAACCGACGTCATCCCGGCGCGCGCGGTGGTCGCCGCCACCGGGGCCTTCCAGCGGCCCCGCGTCCCGGCCTTCGCCTGCGACCTGGCACCGCACGTGCACCAGCTCCACAGCTCCGCGTACCGGAACCCCGGCGCGCTTCCCGGTCGGTCCGTTCTCGTGGTGGGCGCGGGCAACTCCGGGCTGCAGATCGCCGCCGAGCTGGCCGCGGCGTCCAAGGAGGTCCACCTGGCGGTCGGCTCGTCGCAGCTGCCCCTGCCGCGTCGGATCCTCGGACGGGACATCTTCTGGTGGCTCGACCGCATCGGGTTCACCCGCGCGCCGGTGGACCGGCTGCCGACCTGGCTCGCAGGCGACGGGGACATCCTGATCGGCCACACCGTCGGCCGTACGCTCCGGCGGGGCGGCATGTCCCGCCATCCCCGAGTCACCGGCGTCGACGACGGAGGCGTGGTGTTCGCCGACGGCAGCCGGACCGACGTCGATGTCGTGCTGTGGGCGACGGGGTATCGCCCGGACTACTCCTGGCTGCCCGCCGACGCGGTCGAGCCGGACGGTCGCCCGATCCACCGACGGGGGTCGTCCCCGGTGGCGGGCGTGTACTTCGTCGGGCTGGAGAACCAGTACAGCACCGCGTCCTCCCTGATCGGGTGGGTCCAGCGCGACGCCCGGACGATCGCGGAGCACGCCGCCGCGTACGTCCGGCGGTGATGACCCACGCCTGATACCGCACGTGATGCCGGCTCGCCCGGTGGCCGTCACCGTCCCCAGGCCCTCACCGTAGTCGCTCCCGTCCGTGGCACGGTCGACCGTCCCGCCGGCGAGACGGACGGGAGGCACACCGGATCCGCGGTCCGCCCCACGGCGCCTGGCTGTTCGTGGACGAGCTGCTCGCCTGCCTGTTCCGGTCGGGGCGCGGACGGCCGAGTGCGCGGCTCAGGCTAGGCTCGGGCGCGGATTCGGGCCATGGGTCGGCCGATTGCGGGAGGCTGGGCATGACCGATGCGGAGCGGGCGGCCGAGGCTGTCGCTGATCCGCTGGAGGCGGTCGCCGAGGTGATTTCCGGCCGCGGGGCCACTGGCCGACGACTGCGACAGGTACTCGCTATGTTGACCGAGGGACCCCACACGTCGGAGGAACTGGTGCGCGCCTGCGCGGTGCCTCGCCGCACGGTGGAGGCGCTGCTGCGGGCGGCGGGTACAGACCTGGACGAGCGGGCAGGGTCCGTCCAGGTGCGACCGAATCGGGTCGCCACCTATCGGCAGCGTTTCGGTTATGCGCAGTTGCGTGACAGCGCGCTGATGGATCCGCTGGGTGCCCGGTTGGCGGCCTTCGCTCCACTGGTGAGGCAGGTGGCCGGCGACATCGCGGCCGCCCCTGCGGCTCGGGAGCCGTTGGACCAGGTGACGGCCACCGCCGAGACGGCGGTTCGGCGGGCACTCTGGCTGGACGCCACCTTTGACCTTGCCGGTGCTCGGCTGCTGTGCGTCGGCGACCATGACCTGACGTCGTTGGCCGCGTGCGCGGTGACCCCTGGCCTCGCGGTCACTGTAGTGGACGTGGACGAGCGGTTGCTGGAGTTCATCGACACGCGGGCCGCGCAGCGTGGGTACGACATCCGCTGTCGGTACGCCGACCTCCGGTTCGGGTTGCCGGACGCCGTGCCGTCGTGGGCGGATCTGGTGTTCACCGATCCGCCGTACACCCCGGAAGGTGTGCAGTTGTTCCTGGGGCGTGGCCTGCAGGGGCTGGTCCAACGGGGCGACGGGCGGCTGGTGATGGCCTACGGCTTCAGTTCGTTGCACCCAGCGCTGGGCATGAAGGTACAGCGCGCGGTGTCCGAGCTGGATCTTGTGGTCGAGACGCTTCTACCTGCGTTCAACCGCTACCACGGGGCGCAGGCGATAGGCAGCGCCAGTGATCTGTACGTCTGCCGCCCCACGGCCCGCAGCTGGCAGCTGGTGGACCGCCGACTGGCAGGCAGTTCGGTACGTATCTACACGCATGGCGCGCAGGCGTTGGAGGGTATGGGTCGCCGGCTGGACGAGACGGTGGCGGATGCGGTAACCCAGGCGGCGGCAGGCACCGAAGCCCGCGGGCCGCTGAAGCTGGTCGGCGTCGGCTGGCCCCAGCACGTTGATGCGACGCAGGTAACCGGCCTTGCCGAGGTACTTGGCGCCGGGCTTCCGCGACAGAACCAGATGGCGGTGAACCTGGCTGACGACCCGGGGCCGTGGCTGCTTCGCATCCTGCTGGCGATCAATGCCGAGCGATTGGCCGTTCTGGTGCCCAACAACCATCCGGACCTGGCCACCGAGTCCGCCCAGCGGGCCATGAGCGACCTGCTCGCGTCGAAGTACACGCTGCACCTGCGGCGCTCGACACCCACCTCTCGGCACGCGATCGTCGAGGCCGTCGCCGTCCAGGAGCGTGATGATGGCGCGACGGCCCGGTGGCTGCTGGATCGGGCCCACGGCAAGGTCGGCAACGTGTGGCGGGAGGGCCTCATTCGGCGAAGCGGCGACCGCCTGGACGGGCCGTTGACGAAGAACGAGGCTCGCGCCCTGATCGCGCAGACCGTCAGCTGCACCGGGTGGCTGGACGCACGGCTGATCGACCTGCCAAGACACGCGGTTCGCACGCTGCTCGCCGATGCAGGCACCTCCATCGGCACATCGAGTTAGTCGCGTACCGGGCACCCACGCTGGAGAGCCCCTTCGATCCAGTCTTCACAGCTGAGCGCCGTGACCAGGTCGTGGGAGTCCTGGCAGCAGGGTCGCCAGTCAGGTCGTAGGAGTCCGAGCTCAATGCTGTTTCGTGGTTCGCGGGTCACCGACTGCAGATAGCGCCGCAGCGCCTTGGAGAAACGGCGGCGGCGGGGAGTGAGCGCGGCGGTGAAGCCAGGAGGAAGCAGACCGGCGAGCAGCCCATGACGGCGCAGGTAGCTGCTGGGCTGGTCGGCAGAGTACCGGCTGCGGGGTGGGAGATGGTAGGCGTAGCGGGCGAAGGCCGGATCGAGGAGCGGCCAGGTCGCCGCGATGTCCCCGGCGGGCAACGGTAGGTCGTAGGGGAACAACTGGTGCATGACGGTGGCTTCCGCCCAGTTGGCCCGCTCCGCGATGCTGATATGCAGGCATTCTTGCTGGAAGCCCGCCCACCATTGTCGTGCCCGTTCCCCATAGTGGGGGGCCAGCACCGCGGCGGCCCGGTCGCCGGGAGAATCGGGCCAGGTGTGTGACCAATGCACGTTCGCCGTCACGAGGCCGGTGATGGGCCTTGCGGCCGCTAGCAGTTCGATGACCATCGGTGTCTGGCCGTCGCGACGGTACTGCCGCAGCGGCCGCCAGTCGCGGTCAGCGAGCAACTGACTCATGAGGTACGGCGGTGCCTGGAGGAGTCGGTCAGCACCGTGGCTTTGCAGCAGCAAGGTTGCGCCGTGGTCCTGCGCTGAACGGATCAGACCGACCTGGTAGCGGGGCCAGGCCTCGACCCGCGGCCCGTGTGGTGTCCACGGCGGATCGGGCCAGCGGGATGGGCGGGTATCGACGACCACGAGTTCAGCGTCGACACCGAGGTGCTCCAGCAGACCCGCAACGGTCGGTCGGCTTCGGTGGCCGAGATCGTCGGTGAGGTCAAGGGTGACCACGAGCAACCGGTGCCCGCTGCGGCGGCACAGGCGGCCGGTGATATCGAGCAGCGCGGCAGAGATCAGTCCGCCGGATGCCTCTACCGCGACGCATTCATGGCCATCGATGGCCGTCGCGACCGCAGCGGTGACCCGGTCACGAAACTGGCTGGGATCGGAGACGCTGTCCGGCAACGGTGGCGCGGGCCGGATCCGGCGGACGTCCTCCCACGGCGGCAGCACAGCAAGGTCGCGGGCGAGGGCGGGCCAGCCGAAGCACGTGGCCAGCCTGGTCAAGGCGAACGACCCGGCCAGTGCGGCCGAGCTGACTGGCCGGCCGGTGGACTCGCGGCGGTAGACGCGCCGAGCGTCGAAGACGTCCTCCGTCGGCCCGAAGTGCTCGTACTGAAAGAATGGCAGCACGGTCGGGTCTCCTCGGCGACATGACGAAGCGGTCAGTCGGCCGCGCGCGACCGGTGCGCCGTGGCCGCAAGCAGTTCCATCACGCAGCGGTTGGCGACGATCGCTGTGATGTCACCGTGGTCGTAGGGCGGCGACACCTCGACGATGTCGTACCCGACGAGATTCAGGTTGCGAGCGAGGACTCGAACGGCTTTGAGCAGCTCCCGGCTGGTCAGGCCGCCGGGCTCGGGCGTTCCCGTGCCAGGGGCGTAGGCAGGGTCTAGGACGTCGATGTCTACCGACAGGTAGGCAGGACCGCTCACCTCCCGGAGCATATTGTGGATGATCTCGTCCATGCCCAGCTCGTCGATGTCCTCCATCGTCCAGCAGGTTAGGCAGTGTGCCGTGCCCCAGCGCAGGATCTCCGCAGGGGGGCCGAAGCCGCGGACACCGATGTGGTGACCTCGCCGAATGAGGTTCCGTTCCACCGCGCGACGCAAGACGGTGGCGTGGGTGAGCCGGGCGGTGTCGTGTCCCCACGTGTCGGTGTGGGCGTCGAAGTGCAGCAGTGTGACCGGTCCGTGCTTTCCGACGACCGCCTCCAGTGCGGGAAGGACGACTGAGTTGTCGCCGCCCAGCGTGAGCAGGCACGAGGTGTTGGCCACGACCTGGCGGGCTTTGCGTCGCAGTCCTTCGATGGAGTCGATGTGAGAGCCGACGGACACCGGTGAGTCGCCGGCGTCGACGACCGTGAGGTACTTGAAGACCTCGGTGTCCCACGTCAAAGGGTGGATCTCACCAACCAGATAGGGCGCGCAGCGGATGGCGTCCGGCCCGAAGCGGGCTCCGGGGCGGTCGCCGGCTCCGGTATCGATCGGAGCGCCTAGGATCGCGATGTCGCTCGGCTTGCCATGTCGGCGACCGTCCGGCGAGTCGGGCACGCCGTGGAAGGTCCGCACCCGCATGTGGCCTCCGGACTCGGTATCGATGCCTCGACCCTTGCAGACAGCTCTCAGTCGTGCAGTGTCAGCGCGGTCGACTCGCACACCCAACCGGACCGCTGGAAGAATCGGATACCCCTGGTGCCCCCGACGGGCACCTCTACCTTGAACACCGTGGCCTCGCAGTCGCGCAGATAGTCCAGCGCAGCCTGGAGGAGCCGGGAGCCGACAGCTCTGCGTCGAACGCCCGGTCGGACATACAGCTCCTCGACGTACCCGGTGCGGCCGACCATGGTGGGATGACCCGACCAGGAGCAGGTGACGAAGCCGAGCAAGTCGCCATCGTGATCCGCAACGAAGCACGCGCTGGCCCGGTGGGTGACGGTGCCTGCGAGGTGCTCTCGGACACACATGCTCGGCTCGAGTGGGATGTGACTGGTGGACATCGCGCCGTCGTTCGGCACGGCGATGCCAGGGCCCCATCGGTCGAACGACAGCGGTGGCTGCGGGATCTCCTCGTCGCCGAAGGAGCACCACAGCTCGAAGACCTCATCGAGGTCATCATGGCGGACTCGACGGACCACGACCGGTAGCGGGGTGGGGCCGCTCGCGTTCCGAGACCGGACCCACGCCGGAAACCCAGGCATCAGGTACCTCCACCCAGCCCGCTGAGCACTGCCTTGACATAAGTTGCTGGCAGATGCTTCCCTGGCCCCCAGTGTAGATCAAATCCCGGCCGGCAGGCAGCCGAGGTGAGCGCGTGACGACGTCCGTGGTGCCCGACCAGCCTCCGGGTTCGGCAACGCCGCCGGGGCCTGTGGACAGCTGCCACGAACTCTCGCCGACGCAGCTCGTGCTGCTGTTCCAGACTCTTCAGCCGGACGTCGGCATATTGGACGAGCTCGACCTGAAGCCGGTCGGCGGGCATGTGGGGGAGTCCGTCTTCACGGTCGACGAGGCGCCCGATGCGGACCGGCTCGCAGCAGCCTGGCAGCAGGTACTGGCCATGCACCCGCTGCTGCGGACCAGCTTCGACTGGACTGACGTGGCGCGGCCGTGCCAGGTCGTGCACCGGTCGGTCACGAGCGAGCCGCAGTGGTCCGACTGGCGGGGCGGTAACCGATCCCAGACGGATGCGCTGCACCGGCTCATCGCCGTCGAGCGTGAGCGGCCGTTCCGGCTGGACCACGCGCCGCTGGTCCGGCTGCACGCCATCCGCAGCGCGCAGGCGCAGTTCCGGCTCCTGCTGGTGACCCACAGCCTGCTGATGGACAGCTGGAGCGTCGGCGCGGTCATCGGCGACCTGCTGAGGTGCTACCGGCGGCTCGGCGAGGGTGGGGCCCCCGCGGTGTCTCGCCGGGCGGCGTACAGCGAGTACGTTGACTGGCTGACGTCCCGGAGCCTGCGGCGAACCGAGGACTTCTGGCGGGTCGAGCTGCGTGGCTTCCGCGAGCTGACCCGGCTCGAACAGGATCCCTCCGAAGTGCTGTCCCCCGGCGAGCTCCCCACCAGGGTGACCGAACCGTTCCACCTGCCGCCCGGCTCCACCCGAGCGCTGCGCCGGCTTGCCGACAGGGTCGGGTCCGACATGGAAACCCTGGTCCTCGCAGCCTGGGCGGTGGTCGCCAGCCGGTCGGTCCGGGATCCGGACGTGGTAGTCGGCGCCCAGGTGAGCGGTCGCGCACACTGCCCACAGCGGCTACGCACCGCGCTCGGCCCGTTCCACACCGCGGTTCCGGTCCGGGTCCTGGTCCAGGACGAGGACCGGCTGCTCGACTATCTCAGCGACGTGCGGCGGCGTCGGCACGCCGCAGCCCGACACGAGTACGTGCCGGAGTCACTGGTCCGAGAGTGGAGCGAGGTACCCAGGACGGACGGCCTCTTCTGGCACACATTCGAGTTCCGCGACGCGGGTACTCTGCACCAGCTGTCGACGTCGGCTGCCGGAGTTGCGGTGAGCCGTCAGGAGATCCCCGACCTGCCGGTAGTCGCCTTGGCGATCCGGGTTGATGACTGCGGCGACACACTCGACGGCGGGGCGACGTACTGCACGGGCCTGTTCGAGCCGGGCCGGGTCGCCGCCCTGATGCGCCACCTCGAGCAGATCCTGCGCGGTTTCGCGGCCGCGGCCGACGTCGGCTCGGACACCCGTCTCGTTGACATCGACATGCTGTTGCCTGCGGAGCGCGAACGGCTGCTCCGCACCTGGAACGCCACGGCCAGGCCGTACCCGACCGGCCGCCGCGTCCACGAACTGTTCGCCGATCAGGTCCGCCGGCGGCCGGCGGCGATCGCCGTGGTCCACGGCGATCGGCAGCTCAGCTACCGAGAGTTGGCCACCCGCTCCCTGCGGTGGGCGCGGCGGCTGCGCGAGCTCGGCGTCGGGCCAGAGGCACTGGTCGGCGTGGCTGTCCGCCGGTCACCCGAGATGGTGGCCATCATGCTCGGGATACTCGCGGCGGGCGGCGGATACGTGCCGTTGGATCCCAGCTATCCGGCCGAGCGGATCGCGTTCATGGCCCACGATGCTCGGCTGACCGCCCTGGTCAGCGATGCCGGTACGGCCGGTTGTCAACGCGCGGAGCTGTCCTGCCCGGTGATCTCATCGAACGACCTGGAGGTCGGTGATCGACAGGATGGCGTCCCCGACCCGGACGATCTGGATGCGATGGCCGCCGCGTGCGTTGAGGTGCCCGGCTCTGACGAGAGTCTGGCCTATGTGTTGTACACCTCCGGCTCCACCGGGCAGCCCAAGGGAGTCGCGATTGCGCACGGCAGCGCGGTCGACTTGCTCTACTGGGTTCGCGATACCTTCGGCGACGACCTTGAGTCCGTGCTCGCCACGACGTCGATCAGTTTCGACTGCTCGATTCTGGAGATCTTCGGCCCGCTGTGCTGGGGCGGCACCACGGTGCTCGCTGAGCATGCGCTCAATCTGGATGCGGTGCCGGCCGGGCACCCGGTGCGGCTGCTGCACACGGTCCCTTCGGTGATGGCTGAGCTGCTGCGGGCAGACTCGCTCCCTGAGACCCTGCGCACCGTCATTCTCGGCGGTGAGGCGCCATGGCCGAAGCTGCTCGACCAGATCCGACGGCAGAGCAACGTGCTGCGGATATTCAACCTGTACGGCCCGACCGAGGTCACGAGCTATGCCACCGCGGCGTTGCCGGCCGCCGACCAGTCCATGACACCGCCGAGCATCGGACGGCCGGTGGCGAACACCGCAGTCTACCTGCTAGACGCGTACGGCCGGCCGGTCCCGGTCGGAGTGCCCGGCGAGCTGTGTGTGGCCGGTGCAGGGCTGGCGCGTGGCTACGTGCACCGTCCCGACCTGACGGCGGAACGCTTCGTACCCGACCCGTTCAGCGACCGACCAGGGGCGCGGATGTATCGCACCGGTGATCTGGCCCGCTACCGGGCGGACGGCACCATCGTCTTTCTGGGGCGTCTGGACGACCAGCTCAAGGTGCGCGGTTACCGGGTCGAACCGGGAGAGGTGGAGCGGGCATTGGTGCGACACCCCGGACTAGCCGAGGCGGCAGTGGTGGCTCGGGTGCATGGCGAGGTCAACCATGGTCTGCTCGCCTTCGTCGTCCCCCGTCCGGCTGCCGACGGCGCACCCCAGCCGACCCCGGCCGAGTTGCGTGACCACCTCCGCCGCCTACTCCCGCCCTACCTGGTTCCGGACAGCTTCGTCGTCATGGAACAGCTACCGCGTGCCCCCAACGGCAAGGTGGACCGCCGCGCGCTGCCTGCCGGCGCCGATCCGCCGCCACGACGCCGCTCGGTCCTCCCACCGCGCAACGACGGCGAACAGTTGCTCGCGGACCTGTGGAGCGAGTTGCTGGGGCTGGACCGGATCGGTGTCGAGGATAACTTCTTCGAGCTCGGCGGAGACTCCTTCCTGGCCGTCCGGATGATCGCACGGGCCCGCCAGGGCGGCCTCCCACTCACTGCGACCGATGCGTTCGAGCGACAGACCGTCGCCGGGCTGGCGAGCCTAGCCGATGACAGAGCGCGTGAGGGTGAGCATCGAGCGGAGCCGATATGACGGCGGCGGCATCGGTCACCCGCGACTCCGCCCGTGAACGCATGGCCGCGGGTGGTTACCTGGTGCTCTCTGGTCTGGTCGATCCGACCGAACTGACCGCGTTGCGGCTGCGGTTCCTCACGACGCTTGCCCGCTGGGGTTGGCTCGATGCCACGGCGGAGACGGGGGCGGCACGGCCAGCGCGACCCCGGCAGGAGGGTGGCGCGGGCTGGTGGCGCCCCTACACCGCGCTACAGAGCATCGAGACGTTCCACCGCCTCGCGCACCACCGCGGTCTGCTGTCGGCGATGCGCGCGTTAGTCGGCGACGACGTGTTCCCGCATCCGCGGCGGATCGTGAGCCTCGTCTTCCCTGGCTTCGTGGTACCGCCGCATCAGGACTTCTCCTCTGTGCAGGGCAGCGTCGACACGTTCACGATGTGGCTACCGCTGGACCCGCAACCGGAAGCCACCGTGCCAGTGCGGGTACTCCCGACTACGGGACCGCGCCGGCTGCGTCCGTTGCACCTTATGCCGAACCGAGGCGTTGCGACGGACCTGGCCGACGACGACCCACGCTGGCTGACGGCTTCGCTATCGCTGGGCGACGCTCTGGTTTACCACAGCCTCACCGACCACACGGTGGGGCCGAACCCCTCCGCAGGTATCGGGCTGGCCTGCGAGATCCGGTACCAGTCGGCACGCGAGCCGGTGTGCCGAGGCTCGCTCAAACCCCACCACTACCCGCGCGTGCCCGACTGGCCGGTGCTCGCCAAGGGCTGGTCGAGCCGGAGCTGGGTGCGGCCACCGCGGTGGGCGCACCGAGTGGAGTTCACAATGCCGCAGTCGTTCGCGACCTGGCATCAGGAACTGACCGTGCCGCAGTCGCGGTTCGTTCCTGTGGCACCGACCGATGGATGAGCTGCGTGACGCCGGTACCGTCGTCGACGAGCCCGCCGTGCTGCACGCCCGGATGGCGGAGGACGGTTACCTCTTCTTCCGTCGGCTGGTCAGCCGCGAGGCGGTGGGCACGACCGACCAGGCCGTGATCGAGGCGCTGCGGCGCCATGGTGTCATCCGCGCGAGCGGGCGACCACGACGACGCGCGCTCGCCCTCACAGACCGCCGGTACTGGGGGTTGTACCGGGAAGTGCAGGCGCTGGAGGCCGTGCACCGACTGCCGTTCGACCCCGCGCTTCGTCAGCTGATGCGGACCCTGGCCGGTGATCGGGTGTTCGCTCACCCATGCCGGATCATCCGCACGGTCTGGCCCGAGTCGCTGGGTGGACCGAGCAACCCCAATGTGCATCGGGACTACCCGAACTGGCGGATCCCGGACATGTTCACGACGTGGATCCCCTTTCATCGCTGTCCCCCAGAGCGGGGCGGGCTATGCGTGCTGCGGGGTTCACACCGCCACGGCCTGGCCTGTCCGCGGACGCTGAGCGCGGCCGACCCGGGCTGGGCCACCACCGACTACCAGCCCGGCGACGTGCTGGTCTTCCATGCGTACACGGTGCACGCAGCGCCACCGAATCGGACCGACGTAGTACGGCTGTCGGGCGACTACCGGTGGCACGACGCGCGAGTCTCCACTCCGCACTGGACGCTGCGGCCGGATGGCAACATCGGCGACTGGGCCGCCCTGACCGCCGGCTGGACGCAGACCGGTTGGGTCACGCCACCCCCCGACGTGGTGTCATTCGTGGACGACGTGGAACTGCCCGAGCTCACCGAACTTCCGCCGTCACGCTTTGTCGTCACCTGACAGTGCCCCGCTGTTACTGCCGAGAACAGGGCGCTGTGCCACCCGGCCGACCGGATGGTCGTGCACGTCGAGCAGGAAGCGAACCGCGTCGGACAGTCGCGCATAGGTCTCCGGCAGCAGGAACCTCCGCTGGTCATCAATCTGGTAATGGTCGCGATGCACCCAGGCTGAGAAAAGCCCACGGCGCAGCCCCTGGCTCTTGTTGGTGGTGCCGCTGTGCCACAGGTGGCCGTCGAACACCAGCACGTCGCCGGCCTTCCCGGTGACCTGCACCTGGTCGGCATGCGGTGCGAACGGATCTCCCACAACCTCCAACGGATCAAGACCCGAGCGGTGGCTGCCCACTATGACACGGGTAGCGCCGTTGTCCTCGGTGAAGTCGTCCAACATCCAGATCGAGTTCGCGAAGTAATGCAACGGGAGGTAGCCGGCCTCCAGGATATCCAGGTGCCACTCTTGAAGACCACTCCCCGGCTGCGGCGAGCGTACGTGGACGTAACACAGCCGGATGTGGTGCCCGAGCACATGGGTGATGGCAGCGAGCACTCGCGGGTGAGTCACCGCCAGATCGAACAGCGGCCCGCGGTTGAGGAGATCCTTGACCACGATTTCGTCGTCCCAGATCACGCAGCGTGGGTCTCGGTTACCCGGCAGTTCGCCGTCTGACTCTCGCCATGCGTCGGCGACCATCCTGTCGACCGCATCGGTGATCTCGTCGACCTGCCGGCGGGTCAGCACGTTGCGCAGCACGACGAACCCGTCGTCGGAGAGCTGCCTGAACTCCTCGGGGGTGAGCAGGCCGGGATGAACACCGAGGTCATCGAGAGCGCGCCTGCACGTCGCCCGCTCCAGCTCCCTGATCTGCTCGATTCCCTGTCGCACGTCGTGGTTGTGACCGGTAGTTGATGCCTTCATGGCCGGTGACCCCACAACGTCACGCTCTGCCATAATGGATCGATCTCGACATCGTCGGTGGGGCCGGCACCCCGCTCGATGGCCCCGTCAATCCACTCCTCCAGTGCGGCCAGCTGGCAGGCGACGCCAGGGTTCGCTACCAGTGCCTCGTCCGGCAGGTCCCGCACCAACCCCAGCTCCCGGCACCACAGCCGGCGGCCCCGCAGCAGCCGGATGGCGTACTCCGGAATCGCTTTCCGGTACAGGTGCTTGTGCTCGGGCAGTAGCGGCCACAGCCGAGGCGGGTACAGGCTGAGCACCAGCCGCTTGTATCGGTGGTAGGGCAGCCGGTGCTCGGGGGTGTACCGCTCGTGCAGCGGGATGGCAAGCGCATAGCGCGCGAAGTCGGGCTCGAGGAACGGGGAGCGCTGCGGGACGGGTCCGATCGGTTCGAGCATGTCGCACCCGAACACGCAGTCCCACGCGGCGGCGACCACCCAGTCCCCGCGTTGTCCGATGAACCGCTCCCGCCAGCGGTCCAACCACGCCCGGTAGTGCTGTAGCGCATATGCCCGGTACCGGTCGGCGACCACATCACCGGGGAAGGCTTCGCGGACGTCCGGGTAATGGGCGGCCAGGTACAGCGCGAACGAGCTGCGGGGTGGCAACCGAGGGGCCACTACCGCCAGCAGCTGCGCCAGCCCCATCACGGCCCCGCCGTACAACGCCTCGTCCGCGGCGTACCGCCAGGCCGCCTGCCAGCGGCGGGCGCGGAGCTGCGCGGCGGTGAGGAACGGGGATGCCTGGAGCAGCTCGTCGGCGCCGCTGCCGGTCAGCAGCACGCCGGCGCCGAGTGTGTCGACCCGCTCGACGAGCGCGTCGAACGCCCGCGGGAGGGCCTCCTGGCGGGGACCCGAGGGGCTCCAGTCCGGCGGTGGTAGCCGCCGAGGGTCGGTCTCGACGACGTGCAGCTCGCAGTCGATGGCGAATGCCTCGATCACCGAGCGGGCCAGTTCGCTGGCCGGCACACCCTGGTCGTCCAGCATCTCATCCACGATCGCGACCAACTGCCGCCCTTCGCGGCGGCACAACGCGTCGCAGTGGTAGAGGACGGCGAGCGAGTCCAGCCCGCCGGAAAACGCAACGGCCACGATCTCGCTGTCGCCCAGACAGGCCGCCACGCTGCGCCGGAACCGATCCGGCAGCTCGGCCCGGTCGGCAGGCACATCGGGCCACTCGACCGCAGGTCGGCAGCGCTCGACACCGAGCCAGGGACAGCCCGACACGGCGTCGAGCTCCACTGCCGGGTTGGCCAAACTCAGCGCAAGCTTGGGTAGCGAGAAACGCGGTGGTTGCGGTGTCAGGGCGAGCGGGTCGGTGCTTGCCCGCCCGTCGGGCGTTATGTAACGCGTGCTGCCAACCACCGCGCCCGCCACGGTGATCCTCGTCCCCGGTATCGACGCCTCAATGCTTGAGGGTCTGACGCAGGTTCAGGAACGAGCGAACGATGCTTCGCGCCGCGTTGACGTTCGTCCGCAGCGACATCCCCGGCTTGATCACCCGCCGAGCGTCGCTTGCCAGCATGTTGCCGCCACAGCCGCGACGTCCCGAGCCGAACGCCCCGTCACCTGGGCTGCTGGAGTGGCACATCCCTCTGCCCCCCTTGAAGGGTGATATCCGGTTGACCGAATCCATCAGACGATAGAAGTCGAGCCGGTCGGCGTCAACCATCGGGCAACCGGACGGCGACTACTTGGTCACCTCGAAGCACTCCAGCATGAGCACGTCGATACCCGACGTGTAGAACGTGCGCAGCGCGTCCTTCGGCGAGTCGACGATGGGCTCGCCCCTGAGGTTGAACGAGGTGTTCAGCAGGATCGGCAGGCCGGTGCGCCGCTGGAAGGAGCGCAGTACCCGCCACAGCTCCGGGTCGTCGCCGTGGGCGACGCTCTGCACGCGAGCGGTTCCGTCGGCGTGCACGACCGCAGGCGCGCGCTCCCGTGCCGCCGGTAGCGCCTGGAAGGTGCGCGTCATGAACGGCGCGGCGCAGAAGCCGGCGAAATACTGACCGCCCACCTCCTCCAACACGACCGGAGCGAATGGCCGCCACGGCTCGCGGTACTTGACAGCGGCATTGAGCCGGTCCCGCATCGCCGGATCACCGGGGTGGGCAAGGATGGAACGCGCGCCGAGTGCCCGCGCGCCGAACTCGGACCGACCACTGAACCGCGCGACCACCCGCCCTTCAGCAAGGTGCGCGGCAGTCACCTCCGCCGGCTCCAGCACCCGCCGGAAGCGCAGCCCGCAGGTGGACAGCAACGCTTCGACTTCCTCCGGCGACCAGCTCTGTCCCAGCCGCGCGTCCCGCAGCGGCCCGTTGCTGTGCAGGCCGCTGCGGTGGTAGCGCAGGGCCAGTGCGGCACCGGCGGCCGAGCCGTCGTCGCCGGCCGCCGGCGGCACGAACACCTGCCTGAACCGCCCCTCCGTTGCGATGCGCCCGTTCGCCTTGCAGTTAAGCGCCACGCCGCCCACCACACACAGCGTCGCGCTGCCGGTGAGCCGGTGCGCGGCCCCCGCCAAGGCCAGGACGGCGCGCTCGGTAGCGTCCTGTACCGCGAACGCGATGTCCCGGTGCCGGTCGGTGATCTCCTGGCCGGGCTGCCGCGGCGGCCCCAGTATCGCGGCTGCTCCGCTCGGGTCGCCGGTGTAGAGACCGTGCAGGACCCGGCCGTTGACGGCGTAGCCGTCCTGGTGCACCCGCAGCAACGGCGACACGTCCACGCCGGGCGAACCGTATGCGGCCAGGCCCATCACCTTCCATTCGTCCGACAGCGGCTGGAAGCCGAGGTGCTGGGTGCAGGCGGCGTAGAACAGCCCGAGGGAGTTCGGGTAGTCGACTCGGTGGCGCAGCCGCAGCCTGCCGCGCCGGAAGTGCCAGATCGTGGTGGCCGATCGAGCGCCCTTCTCGTCGACGACGAGAATCGCGCAGTCGTCCTGCCCAGCGGTGGCGGCGCCCCACAGCGCATGGCACTCGTGGTGACTCCACCACGCCACCGGCCTGCCGAGCCCGCGGGCGGCCAGTCGGACCGGGCGGCGGTACACCAGCCCGACGACCGGATCGCGCACGTTGAACCAGGAGAAGGGCACCTTGCCGCCGAGCACCAGCCGCAGCCGGTTCAGCATGACGAGACCGTCGAACGGGCACGACATGCCGACCGCATCCACGTCGTCCAGCCTGGCTCCGGCGGAGTCGAGTGCTGCCGCCACCGCTTCGAACGGGAAGTCCGGGTCGTGCTTGCGGCGGCTCAGCCGCTCCTGCGCCAACGCGAACCGCAGGCTGCCGTCCGCCACCAGGGCGACCGAGCTGTCGTGCCCGGACACATTGATACCAAGTGTCAACATGGGTCCTCTTCCGGACGTCACGTGGCGTCACACAGCACGGCCTGAGCTGTACTCGGGCACTTGT
Source organism: Actinomycetota bacterium (assembly GCA_030856045.1). Taxonomy (GTDB): domain Bacteria; phylum Actinomycetota; class Actinomycetes; order Mycobacteriales; family Pseudonocardiaceae; genus JALYQB01. The sequence goes on along the minus strand of JALYQB010000304.1, from coordinate 9,991 downwards.
TATCCTCTATACCGGATGTCTCGCTTTGGTCCGATGATTGGCGAGTGCTGAGCGATGAGCGACTCCGAGACCCTCGTTGACATGCTACGTCACCGTGCCGAGCGCGCCGAGGAGCGTGCGGCGTACACGTTTCTGCGAGACGGTGACCAGGATGAGGCCACGGTCAGCTACGGTGCCCTCGACCGCCAGGCTCGCGCGCTGGCGGTGCGGCTTCGTGAGCTGGCCGCACCCGGGTCCCGAGTGCTGCTACTGCTGCCGCCAGGTCTGCAGTACATCACCTCGTTCTTCGGATGCCTGTACGCCGGGATGGTCGCAGTGCCCGGCTACCTGCCACGCGGGCCGGAGCAACGGCGCAGTCTGCGTGCGATGTGCCGCGATGCCGCGGCCGCCGTGGTGGTCGCCGAGAGCTGGCGCGCATGTGCCGACGTATTCGGCGATCGTGAGCAGCCGGCCTGCCTGGAGCTGTCTGTGCTGCCCGAGGTGTCCACGGTGCACCACGGTTGGCGGCCACCGGACCTGACCGCCGACAGCATCTCCCACCTCCAATACACGTCCGGCACCACCAGGGCGCCGCGCGCCGCGGTTCTCACCCACGGCGACGTTATCTGGCAGTTGCGGACCCTTGCTCAGCTCGACGTCTGCCCGCGCCATCGACTCGTGAGCTGGTTGCCGCCCAACCACGACATGGGGCTGTTCATGGGGATCCTGGTCCCGATGTACCAGGGCAGCCCAGCCACGCTGATGTCGCCGCTGGCGTTCGTCGAACGTCCTGGTCGCTGGCCGGCGGCCATCTCCCGGTACCGGGCCGATGTCAGCGTGGCGCCGAACTTCGGGTACGAGCTCACCGTCGCCAAGACCACGGCGGCGCAGCGGGAGCAATGGGACCTGTCGTGCTGGGCGGTGGCCCTCAACGGTGCCGAGCCCGTGCATCCCGACACGCTGCGTCGCTTCGCCGAGGCGTTCGCGCCATGTGGTCTTCGCCGCGAGGCACTGACGCCCGGGTACGGCTTGGCTGAGGCGACACTGATGGTCAGCATCACCCGCCCCGGCGACCGACCGCCGGTGCAGATCTTCGATGCGGCGGCGCTTCGCGCCGGGCGTGCCGTACCGGTCAGGGACGCCATGCGAGCCGGTGTTCATGCGCTGTCGAGCTGCGGCCTTCCCGCGCCGGGGTTTCAGGTTCGCATTGTGGACCCAGTAAGTCGCAGGCCCTGTCCGTCCGGCGCGGTGGGGGAGATCTGGCTGCGGGGACCGAGCATCGCCGCGGGGTACTGGAGACGCCAACGGCTGACCGTCCGCACCTTCCGCGCTCGACCGGTGGGCACCCGAGAAACGGGTTTCCTGCGTACCGGTGACCTGGGATTCTGTCACGATGGCGAGCTGTTCGTGGTCGGTCGCTGCAAGGACGTGGTCATCGTGCACGGCGAGAATCACCACCCACACGACCTGGAGCGAACAGCGGAACGCGCCCACCCTGCCTGCCGTCGCGGCGGATGCGCCGCGTTCTCTTCCAGCCTGGACGGCCGGGAACGCGTTGTGGTGGTGCAGGAGGTACGCCACGACGCACCACCGCTGGAGATAGCCGGGCGGATTCGGCGGGCACTTGTCGCCGGATGCGGCTTGGATGTCCACACGGTCGCGCTGGTACCACCCAACACGGTCCCGAAGTCCACCAGCGGCAAGACACGGCGCACCGCATGCCGGGCCGCCTTCGAAACGGGCGCATTGCCGATACTCGCGCGGCACGACTGTGGCTGGGAACGACCCGAGCCGCCGAACGCGTCCAGCGACAGCGTGGCGTACTTGCGGCAACAGGTGGCTGCATTGCTCGGCATACCACAGGCCGAGGTCGACGAACAGGCCCCACTACTGCAGCTGACCTCCCTGATGGCGGCCGCGCTCGCCAACCGCGTCTCGCGGGACTTCGGTGTCGAGCTGCCAGTGGTGGCCTTCCTGGACGGCCGGGACATCGTCGCCTTGGCCCAGATGATGTCACGCAGGCCGGCGGCTGACACCGCAGCGGCCCGCCGCCGCAGCAGGTCACGACAGGCATCGGGCAAGCCGGTCGACCCGTGCTCGGCCGCACAGCAGCGCATCTGGTTCCAGGAGCAGGTGATACCTGGTACCCCCGGGTACAACGTTCCGGTGACGTTGCGCCTCGATGGTCCGCTCGACATCGATGCCCTTGGTCGCTGCGTGCAGGAGATCGTGCACCGTCACGAGGCGCTTCGCACCTGTTTCGTCGAGGTCGACGGCCAACCAGTGCCGGTCGTGGCGCCCTGGCTCACGGTCCCCGTCCCGGTCCGTGACCTCGCCGCGACGTCGACCGGCGGCGCGGTGGACGTACTCTCGACAGAGCAAGCCGCCCTGGTGGAGCAACGTGCCCTTCGGTTCGTGCAGGAAGCGGCGACCGCGCCTTTCGACCTCGCCCACGGGCCGTTGCTGCGCGCGCAGGTCATCCGGCTCGCCCCACAGAACCACCTCTTCGCGCTGGTGGTTCATCACATCGTGTGTGATGGCTGGTCGGTCCGACTGTTCCTGCGCGAGCTGGCCGAGCTCTACCGGGCGTTCCGCCAGAGGGCTCCCTCGCCACTGCCCGCCCTGCCGCTCCAGTACGCCGACTTCGCCCGCGACCAGCAGCGTCGGCTCACCGGCGGGGTGCTGCGAAGCGAGCTGCGGTACTGGCGCGGCGTGCTCGCGGATGCACCGGCTACGTCGACGTTGGCACCTGACCGGCCCGGTCCACCTTCGATTGCCTTCGCCGGTCTCCGCCTGCCGTTCACGCTGCCAGCACAGCTCTGTGCAAGCCTATGGACCCTTGCCGAGAAACGACACAGCACGCCGTTCATGGTGCTGGCGACCGGCCTCGTCGCACTGTTGCGTCACTGGACCGATCAGGACGACCTGGTGATAGGGGTACCGGTGGCGAACCGAAGCCGAGTGGAAATGGAAGACCTGATCGGCATGTTCGTCAATACCCTGCCGCTGCGGGTCCGAGCGGCCGGGGATCCGAGCTTCGGTCGACTGTTACAACGGGTGAGAAAGGCCACGCTCGCCACCCTCACCCACCAGGAGCTCCCGTTCGATCGACTGGTCGCGGACCTGCTCCAGCGTCGTGAGCCCGGGCGCAACCCGCTCTTTCAGGTCCTGCTCGCGGTGCAAGACATCCCCATCACCGTCCCCGATATCCCAGGGCTCACGGTGAGTTCCGTGTCGTTCGACGGGACCAGCGGGTTCGATCTGCCGCTGTGCACCGCGATGCTCGATCTCACGATATGCCTGAGTCGTGACGGCGAAGGGCTGACGGGACATGTCGAGTTCAACAGCGCTCGATATCGGACTGACACCGTCCGGCTACTGCTCGACAGGTATGTGCAGCTACTGCATCAGGTAGTCAGCGCCCCGGACCGGCCGTTGAGCGACCTGCTGGTAGAGCCAACGGGACCACCAGCCACCGTGCACGCTACGGCGCCGATCGACATGGCACTACAGGCTCTGCGGTTAGCGCACTCGGGCCGTCTCAAACGCCGGTAGGTCCGGTGGCGTGCCGACCGTCTCGCGGAACCAGAGGAACACCACATACGCGCTTGGTTCCATGCGGTCTGGGCCTTCTTCCTACCCCGTACAGTAGCGGTATCGGCGAGGGTTGTGGGTGCGGCTCAACGCGCCGGGATGCCCGATCGGTCGGGCTCGTCGCGGAACTGCCGTTGGTACTGCGCGGCGTAGACGCCGCCGAGTGCGAGCAGGTCGCGATGCCCCCCGCGTTCGACCAGTCGGCCACGGTCGAGCACGCAGATCTGGTCGGCGGCGAGGACGGTGGAGAGCCGGTGGGCGATCACCAGCGACGTGCGGCCGCGGAACAACCGGTCCAGCGCATCCTGAACCAGCTGCTCCGAAAGGCTGTCCAGGTTGGAGGTGGCCTCGTCCAGGATGAGGATCTGCGGGTCCTTGAGGATCACCCTCGCGATCGCAACCCGCTGTTTCTCGCCGCCGGACAGACGGTGTCCACGCTCGCCGACGAGGGTGTTGTAGCCCTCGGGCAGGGTGGCGACGAGGCCGTCCAGGTGGGCCGCCGCGACCGCAGCCGCCAGTTCCTCGTCGGTGGCGTCGGGGTGGGCGTAGCGTAGGTTGTCGGCCAGGCTGGCGTGGAACAGGAAGGTGTCTTGGAAGACGATGCCGATGTGCGTACCCAGCGAGTTCAGGGTCACGTCCCGGACGTCGTGCCCGTCGATACGCATCGTGCCGGACTGCGGGTCGAAGAACCGCGGGACCAGGTTGGTCAGTGTTGTCTTGCCGGCACCGCTCGGCCCGACCAGCGCGACGAGCTGGCCGGGCTCGACGTCAAGGCTCACCCGGTCCAGCGCGGGTCGCTCCGTCCCGGGATAGCGGAAGGTCACCTCGTCCAGCTGGATCGCACCACGCACCCTGGACAGGTGTCTCGCGCCCGGTCGGTCGCTGATCTCCGGTGCCATGTCGATGTACTCGAACAGCCGGTTGAACAGGGCCAGTGACCCGATCACGTTGACGTGCATGGTGGCCAGCGAGGTGATCGACCCGGCCAGCTGCGAGCCGAGCACGGTCGCGAAGACGAAAACCGTCCCCACGGTCGTCTGACCGGTGATCACCAGGTAGCCGCCGAGGAGCATTATCAGCGCTGGGCCTGCGACCTCGATGCTCTGCATGACCATGGCGAACCAGCGGCTGATCATCGCCTGGCGCACCTCGAGGTCGCGGAGCTCGTCGTTGTGTCGGCCGAATCTACTGCGCTCGTACCGCCCGCGTGCGAAAGCCTTGAGCAGCAGGATGCCGGAGATGCCCAGCATTTCTTGGAGGTAGGCGGTGAGTTCGGCATGCTTGCGCTGTGTGCGAGTGCGGGCCCGGTAGGAGGCCTTGCCTGCGCCCCGCATCGGCAGGGCCACCAGCGGGATGAGCACGAGGATGAAGAGGGTCAGCTGCCAGCTGAACGTCAGCATCAACGCCAGCGCGGCCACCGTGACCAGCAGGTTGCGGACCAGCCCGAATGCCGTGTCGGCGACCACGGTCTCCACCCCGCCGACGTCGTTGTTGAGGCGGGACAGCACGTCGCCTGCCCGCGTCCGGGTGAAGAACCCAACGGACTGGTCCACCAGCCGGTCGAAGAGCTGCGCGCGCAGTCGCGATACGATGCTCTGGCTGATCAGCGTGGACAGGTAGGACTCGGCGACCCCCACCAGTCCGCCGGCGACCGCCGCGCCGACCGCCACCGCGACGAGCGCCAGCAGGGTGCCGAACCGCGGTTCAGGGCTGCCCAGCAGGTCGATGAGCTCCTTGAACACCACCGCCGGCGCGAGCCCCAGAACGGCGCCGACGCCGATGCAGGCCACCACGGCGAGCCCGAGTGTGAGGTGCGGCCGGAAGTAGGAGAGCACCCGGCGCACCAGCGCCCAGTCAGCTCGGACTCGGTCGTCCTCACCCCAGTCGTGCGCCATGGTCGGGCCAGCGCAGTAGGAGTCCACAGCATCCACCTCCGAGCCGTCAGGCACCGGCTGGTGCACCCAGCGATGAGCCTGGATCCACGGAAGAGCTTTGCGCTGCCGCAGCCGTATGTCATCCTCAATCGATCGCCAACCGATCGACGGCCAGTCGATGAGGTCGCCCCTGAGGACCGTTCGCCACATCGACACCCGATGCCGCGGGCTGCGCCGCGCCCATCGTCTGCATCGCCATGGCGTCCAACGTGTCCTTCGGTTCCGGTGGCGGCAGCATCGGAGCCCACGAACTCACCCGGCGCACGTCAGCACCCGTTACAGGCCGGGCACGACGATCCCGGTATCTGGCCAGTTATACGCGATCGGCCGGCGGAGGGAACAGCCAGAACGTCCCGGGATCCTGCTTGTCGAGTCGGGTGAGCTCCTCGACGCTGCCGCCGGTCTTCATGAGGTCGACGCACTGGTGGCCGCCGGGGGACGAGGCGGTCGAGCTGCTTCTGCAGCACGCCGCCGCGACACACACCCACCGGCTGCTCCGCCGGCGAGGCCGCCGGGTGGGCAGCAAGATCGACCCCTGAGCAGTTCCTCTTGACCGGATATCCGAATACCTGGGATAATAGCCGGTCGTAGCTGGAACTTGCCGGATCCGTCTCGTGACGGACGCCGAAAGGCGCGAGGCTATTGGGGGATCGGATGTCCGATGCACATGAGAAACCGCGGGGACTGGGGCTCGACGGGATCGCCACGCCCAGTCGGGTAGGGCTCAGGCTCCCCGAAGAGATGCCGTTCGCCGACTGGCAGCGCATCGGTCGGCAGATCGCGATCATCTCTGATGCGTCCGGGTGGTGGCTCGGCGATTGGCTCGTGTTCGGCGAGGTGCGCTATGCCGACCGGTATCGGCGAGCCATCGCCGAGACGGCATTGGACTACCAGACACTGAGGAACTACGCCTGGGTGGCGCGCAAGTTCACGCTGCCTCGGAGGCGGGCCAGGCTGAGCCTGCAACACCACGCCGAGGTCGCGGCACTGTCCCACGTCGAGCAGGACGTGTGGTTGGAGCGCGCGGAGACTCTGGGTTGGTCCAAGACGGAGCTGCGCCGCCAGCTGAGGGAGCAGCGCTCGGCCACCGTCGGGGCGAAGAGCCAGGACGGCGCGGTCGTGCGGCTGAACGTCACGGACGCCCGCCAACGACGCTGGGAGGCGGCGGCGTCCAGCGTGAACACCGGGCTCCTCGAGTGGATGACCGATGTCCTCGACCACGCCGCGCTGGCCGCCGAACGTGCCGCCGGACGGCCTTTCGACACGGCCATGGACGAGCCTCCCCGGTCGGCTCCTACCGGTGGCGAAGTCCGGATGACCGCCGTCCTGCGGGGAACCGTCAGTCCGGGTCCGAACTCCGTTCCGGTGATGTCCCTGCCGGTCTGTACGCGATAACGGATCGTGACTTCTTGGCCACCGGGCGGCAGCGAGGCGCGGATGGTTCCAAGGGGTTCACGCTGAACGGACCGTTGAGAATGGCGCCGTTCAGGCGTTGCTCAAGCGACGGATGTTCTCCTCGCCGAAAGCGCTGGCCGAGACGGTCGACGTGCGCCTGCGGACGATGACCGACCAGGAGCCGCGCTGCTCCGGCCGGTGAGCGAGTGCTGCGGCCGCTGGCTGAGCGGCTCGACGAGACCGCCGAGGACGACGCCGCCTACGCGCAGGCCGAGTCGGACGCGTTGAGCGCGGTGCGTGGTTGCGCCCCTGCACTGTCGGCAGCGGAGCGCGCGATGCTCACTGAGCTGGGCAGCTGGGCGCGTGGCGCGCAGGACCGGCCGGACGCCAAGTTCGCCGAGCTGCGTCGCTGGCTGGACCCGATCGTGGCGCCGACCGGCGAGTCGGCCGAGCGTGTGATCATCTTCATCGAGTACCGGGATACGCAGCGCTGGCTCTACGAGCGGTTCTTGACCGCCGGCTATCCGGCGCAGCGGCTGGCGCTGCTCTACGGCGGGCAGGACGAGAACGACCGGGAGCACGTGAAGAACGTGTTCACCGCCGACCCGGAGCTGGACGACGTGCGGGTGCTGATCGCCACCGATGCGGCCGGCGAGGGCATCAACCGGCAGTGGCACTGCCACCGGGTGCTGCACTGGGAGATCCCGTGGAACCCGAACCGGCTGGAGCAGCGCAACGGCCGGGTGGACCGGCACGGCCAGCGCGCCCCCGAGGTGCAGGTGCGGCACTTCGTCCCGGCCGGCTGGCAGGCGGCGACCGCCGCGCTGCCGCAGAGGCTGGCCACCGTGTCGGTCGGGATCCGGGCCCGGATCCGGCAGGGGTGGGCGGAGGTGACGGAGGCGCCGGACCTGCTCGGCCCGGCACGGCAGGACCTGATCATCGGTGAGCTGCTGCGCTACCCGGCATCGCACTGCGCGACGGTGCCGGGTCGGTCGCCGAGTTCCCCGGCTTCCGGCCGGATGCGGTGTCGGGTGCGCCCGACCCCCGGCTGCACATTTACCGGCGCCGAAGCCGGTCCCACCGAGATCGCGATGCTGGCCGACGCCGTGCATTGCACACGTGTAAGTGGCGATGCGAGTTATGCCTCGCATCGCATACAGCGGGTCAGCCGGGAAGCTTCCCTTCGACATCGGTGGCGAGCTCGGCGGCCAGGTCGCAACGCTGGTCTGGGTCAAGCGGACCTTCGACACTGACATGGAACATCTCGGCGGTGGCCGTGGGGCCTGATCGATGCGCGACGTAAACGACACAGCGTTCTTCGTCGCGGTCACGAAAAGCGGCTTTTCCGGCGATGGTCGCCGGTTCTCCATAGTCGCCGTAGTCCAAATCACCCAGCCCGAGCAAGACGCCGAGCACGGTGTCGTCTTTCATGGTCCAGTAACAGGTCCAGTTGGCGAATCCGGTGCGCCGGTGAATCGGATCGAAACCGTGAGTCTTATTCAAAACTCCGGTCCGTGACCGCATTTTCGCAGCTCAGGGCACTGATGGAAAGATCATCAGTGGGGTTTTGAATAACCCTCCGTACTCGCTGAAGGTGGCATTGTCGAGGAGGTCGCACGCCTTATGGCTGGCGTGGGAATAGTTGCTGGTGCGGTCGGGGGTGTAGGGGACATCCCTTCGGTCAATGATCTCGTCCGCAACGGCCTTGGCTACCCTGGTGATCGCACACAGGTCGATCAGATCGTCGCTATGGGTGAAGGCAGTGACGGTGACCGAAAGCTGGTCGGTCAGGTCGCGGCGGCTTTCACAACCCCGTGCGCCTTCGATCTCGACTATCCCTTCGTCATATTCGGGCTCTTCCGGGTCGGGGTTGTCAAACTGCACCCGCAAGCGAGCGTCACTCCCCTCACGGGTGTCGATGGCGACTTCACACCCCGCTAACCAGGGCGAAGTCGCACGCGATGGCGTACCGAAGGCGCGGAGTGCGTTATCGTCGATGAGGAGGCAGGGATTCGCCTCGCGGGGATCGCTGGGACCGGCATTGACGGTGGAGGGCAGTGGCAGCTCGTCGGCCGAGTCGGTCTGCATGATTACCCCGATCAGCACGCCGGACACCGTCGCTACCAGGGTGACCAGGGCGCCCGCGGCGAGAGCGATACGTGCGCGCACCGACCAACGGGGTGACGCGGGCCACTCCGCCCGACGTCGCCTGGGCGACGGTGTGGCGGGGATCGGACTTCCCCGAACCGCCACGAGTAGCCCGAGCGCCGCCACGAGCACCCCGAGGGGCCGCGACCGGAAACCCGAGCACGGCCGCGATCTGCACGCCGCGGTCGCCCTTAGCCAGCATCCATCCGGTAACCCCCGCCAGTCCGACAACCGCTGCCGGAGCAATACTTGAAACTTGTGGATGACGAACCAGGAGCTGCGGCGGAGCGAGGGGCCGTACCCTCCCGGTGATCTCTGAGCCATCAAGCAAGATCGGCGCGCTAACGCCGGTCGGGAAGGGTACGGCTCCATGTTCAGCGTAGTTCCTGGAGAGTCCGAGGGCCGCGACGACCACGCGGCTGGTGGTGATCACTCGCAGGAGTCGTCGGTGATCGATGAGATCGTGCGTGATGGTGCCCGCCGGATGCTGGCTGAGGCGTTGCAGGCCGAGGTCGATGCCTACATCGCCCAGTTCACCGGCGACCGTGACGAGCGCGGTAACCGGCTGGTGGTGCGCAACGGCTCGCATCAGCCCCGTGAGATCCTGACCAGCGCCGGAGCACTCGAGGTGACCGCGCCGCGGGTCAACGACCGGCGCATCGACCCTGACACCGGTGAGCGGGCGAGGTTCTCCTCGGCGATCCTGCCGCCCTGGTGCCGCAAGACCCCGAAGATCAACGAGGTGTTGCCGCTGCTGTACCTGCATGGGTTGTCCTCGGGGGACTTCGGGCCCGCGCTGGGGCAGTTCCTGGGTTCCTCGGCGGGGCTGTCGGCGTCGGTGATCACGAAGATGACCGAGGTCTGGACCGCCGAGCAACGCGTGTTCGCCGCCCGGGACCTGTCCGAGGTGGACTATGTCTATCTGTGGGCGGACGGGATCC
>JALYQB010000295.1 GCA_030856045.1 Actinomycetota bacterium | reverse complement strand
TCGTCGAGCTGGTCGGGGTCGAGCCCCGGCTCGTCGAAGGGGTCACGGCGGCGGCGGTGCGGCAACGCGAGCCGGGCCGCCAGCCGGACGTCGTCCTCGGTGACGGCGAGGGCCCCGCGCCAGGCGGCGTGAGCGAGCGCGGTGCGGGCCATCACCAGGTCCGCGCGCATGCCGTCGACCTCGAACGCGGCACACACCGACGCGATCCGCCGCAGCTCCGCGTCGGGGAGCTCGGTGTCCGGCAGCAGGGTCCGCGCGGCGGCGATGCGGTCCGCGAGGTCGGCGTCCTCGGGAGCCCACCGCTCGGCGAACCCGACGGGGTCCGCCTCGAACGCGAGCCGGCGGCGCACCACCTCGGATCGCGCGTCGACGTCGCGGGACGCGGCCACCTCGACCGTGAGCCCGAACCGGTCGAGCAGCTGCGGCCGCAGCTCGCCTTCCTCCGGGTTCATCGTCCCGACCAGCAGGAACGACGCCGCGTGCGACACGGACACCCCGTCGCGTTCGACGTGCGCGCGGCCCATCGCGGCGGCGTCGAGGAGAAGATCGACGAGGTGGTCGTGCAGCAGGTTCACCTCGTCGACGTAGAGCAGACCCCGGTGCGCCGCCGCGAGCAGGCCCGGCTGGAACGCCGAGACACCCTCGGTGAGCGCGCGCTGCAGGTCCAGCGACCCCGCGAGGCGGTCCTCGGTGGCGCCGACCGGCAGCTCCACGAGCCGCGCAGGCCGCCGATCGCTCGACGCAGCGTGCGGCCCGTCGGGGCATCCGGGGTCGGGAGCGGCGGGGTCGCACGCGAACCGGCACCCGGAGACGACGGCGACCGCAGGGAGCAACACCGCGAGGGCACGCACGACCGTCGACTTCGCGGTCCCCTTCTCCCCGCGCACCAGCACCCCTCCGATGCCGGGGTGCACGGCCGTGAGCAGCAGGGCGAGCCGGAGTTCGTCGTGGCCGACGACGGCGGCGAACGGGTAGGGCGCGGCGGCGCGCACGGGCAGGTCCTTCCTCGGGTACAGCGCCCGGGTCGGGTCGTCAGCGGTCGGCGGAGTGTCCTGGCTCCCGGATCGCGACGGACCCCGGCCCTCCGCTCTCGCCGTGAGGGTGCCGGTGGGGGCTCGCTCCCCGGTCACCGCGGTCGCAGAGGCACGACCGCGCCGGACTGAGGTCTGGACGACCTGGCACCGGCTTCCTCGCACACCGCCCGTTGTGTGCCCCCGCATCGTTCCAGACAGGCGCAACCACCCACAACGGAGCGGCGTATCCCAGCGCCGTCCCCAATGCCGCGTTCGCCTCATCCCATGAGGCGAGCGCGGCATTGGTGACACCGAGGTGCTACGAACGCGGCATTGGGGGGCACTCCGTCATCCACCAGCCCTGGGCACACCACTAACCGCGGCGCATCGGGACGTGCGCGATGCCATCCTCGGTGAAGTCGTCCCCGCTGCGCACGAAACCGAACGCCTCGTACAGCGCTGTGAGGTGGCGCTGCGCGTCGAGCACGCAGGGCCGGTCGCCGACATCGGCGAGGGCGGCCTCCATCAACCGCCGCGCCGCACCCTTGCCGCGGGCCTGCCGCGCCGCGCACACCCGTCCGATGCGGAACTCTTCCTCCGGCTGCTCGAGCAGACGCAGAGTGGCGACGACGTCGTCGCCACCCTCGGGAACGAGCCAGAAGTGCCGCGTGTGCTCGTGCAGGTCGTGCCCGTCGAGCTCCTGGTACGGGCAGGCCTGCTCGACGACGAACACCTCGACCCGCAGCCGCAGCAGTGCGTACAGGGTGGCGACCGGGATCTCCGGAACGAGGGAGCGGTGCAGCACGGTGTGTTCCACCGGGCCTGCTTACCAGACCGGTCAGCGCAGCTGCTCTTCCAGCAGCGGCGCGTAGCTGCTCACCCGCGTGTACACCCCGGGGAGACCCGGGCGGCCGCAGCCGCTGCCGAAGGACGTCACTCCGACCAGCCGTCCGTCCGCGACGAGCGGACCGCCGGAGTCCCCGTTGCACGCGTCGGCGCCGCCCTGGGGCTCACCGGCGCAGAGCATCCCGCCCGGCTGGTACTCCCGGTACGCAGCGGAGCAGTCGGGATCGGCCAGCACGTGGACCTCGGCGCGCTGCAGCGTCGGAGACGCCTGGCCGCCCTCCTCGGTGAAGCCCCACCCGAGGACCGCGACCGCCGAGCCCGGCGGGGCGGCCGCCGGGTCGCCTGCGAGCGGCAGCGTCGGGTATCCGGGCCGCCGGTCGAGGGTGAGGACGGCGATGTCATCGCCCTCTGTCGAGCTGCGGTAGTCCGGGTGCACCCACACGTCGCGGACGAGACTCACCACCCCCTCGTTCGTGCGCATGTCCGTGCGGCCCGCGACGACGCGGAGCTCGGTGGGAGCGGTCACCGCCACGCAGTGCGCCGCGGTGACGACCCGGTCCGGCGCCGCCAGGGTCCCGCCGCAGTAGGGCGCGCCCGCCGCGGTGACGAGCGCCACCACCCACGGGTGCTGCGCGGTACTCGTCGCACTCCCCCCGACGATCCGTGGCTCGGCGTTCGGTGGTCCGGGCAGGGGAAGGCTCAGACCGTCTGCGGCGGCCATCGGCGCGAGGCCCGACGCTGTGGCCAGCAGCGCTGAGACGAGAGAGCTCATGAGGCGAGCGCGCAGCCGCATCCGGCTCCCTCGGGTCGAGTGCATACCGCCGTCAGCTCACCAGGTGACCGCGAGGAGTTCAACTCGGGGTCCGTCAGGGGGTGCCGGGTTCCTCATTCAGGGGCCCCGACGCCCCGAGCTGCGCGGTGATGACGTCCGCGAAGGCAGCGACCCGGGTGTAGACGCCAGGCAGGCCCGGCTCGCCGCACCCGATGCCGAACGACGTGATGCCGATCAACCGGCCGCCCGCGACCAGGGGTCCGCCGGAGTCCCCTTGACAGGCATCGACACCGCCCTGGGGCAAACCTGCGCAGGTCATGACGGTCGGGTCGTAGCTCGTGCCGTAGGCCTGGGCGCAGCTGGCGTCGCTGCTGACGGGTACCTCCGCGCTCAGCAGGAACCGCGAGACGCTGCCCCCCTCGGTAGTGCCCCAGCCGAGGATCTCCGCAGGGGTGCCCGGGGCGTAAAGAGCGGTGTCCTCCCCGGTGGCGAGCGGCAGCACGCCGTAGGGCAGCGCCCGATCCACTGTGAGGATCGACACGTCGTTGCGGTACCGCACGCGGTCGAACTCGGGGTGCACCCAGATGTCGGTGACGGCGGCGACGATGCCCTCGGCGCTCTGGGTGTCCTCGCGGCCCGCGACCACGAAGAGGGTGCCCGGGGTGCTGTCGACGCTGCAGTGGGCGGCGGTGACCACGCTGGAGGAACCGACGAGGGTGCCGCCGCAGAACTGGAACCCGCTGGCGGTGCGCAGATACACGGTCCACGGGTGGTCGGAGATGCTGGCGCGGGCACCCCCGATGATGCGCGGCTCGGCGACGACCGCCTGCTCCGGCGGGGCGTCGGGTGCAGCGACCGGTGCCGCCGCGCTCGCCGTCCCGGCCGACAGTGCGACGACCGCCGCCACGACCAGGCCACCGCTCAGATCACGATGCCACGACACCCGTACCGCCCCCACCGTTCCGTGGCCACCCACATGAGTCTCGACTGCCCTCAGCGCACCATCAACCGCAGATCGCCACAACTGCTATCCGGGAACTTCCCTCGCTCAGGTACTCGAGGTTTGAGCTTCCGAGAGCCGCGGGGGACGCTGTGCCACCCTGAGCGGGTGGCGCGCACCAGGACTGTCCTCGCAGTCGGTGTCGCCGCCCTCGCCCTGACCACCTGTGGCCGTCCCGCTCCCCCGCCGCCGGTCCCACCCGTGCCGCCGTTCAGCGTGACGCGCCAGCCCCCGCCTCCGCCCGCGGTCCAGCCTGCCGCGTGGACGGTGGGCGCGACCCCGCTGCCGCTGCGGCCCGACGGTTTCGGCGAGGTGCTGCCGACCCCTGCTGTCCTCGCCGACCGGTCGCTGCCGACACGCGACGGGCTGCCGCCTCCCTCGTCAGGGGCGTACGAGTCCTCGATCGTCCCAGTGCCGCCGGACGTCCTCGCGCGCAGCACGTGGCAATCGGGCTGCCCCGTGACCCCCGAGGACCTGCGTTACCTCACGATGTCGTTCCTCGGGTTCGACGGACGGCCACACACCGGCGAGATGCTCGTCCACGCAGACGTCGCGGCCGACGTGGTGGGGGTGTTCGAGCGACTGTTCACCGCCCGGTTCCCGTTGGAGGAGATGCGGGTCGTCGCCGCTGCGGAGCTGGATCTCGCGCCCACCGGCGACGGCAACAACACCAGCGCGTTCGTGTGCCGGGCCGCGCGGGGTCAGCCGCGGTGGTCGGCCCACGCCCACGGCCTCGCGATCGACGTCAACCCGTTCTGCAACCCCTACGTCCGCGACGACCTGGTGCTGCCGGAGCTCGCGTCGGCCTACCTCGACCGCGACCGGGAGCGCCCGGGGATGATCGCCGACGGCGGGCCGGTCGTGGCCGCGTTCGAGGAGATCGGCTGGAGCTGGGGCGGGCGCTGGTCCGAGCCACTCGACCTCATGCACTTCTCCGCCACCGGGGACTGATCGCCGCAGCCCCGGCCGGCACGATCGCGGCCATGGCACCCGACGTCCTGGGGGACGGCTACGAGTCCCGCGCGATCGTGCTCGGCGACGACGAGCACGGCGAGATCACCGCCACGCTGGTCTCCCACACGTCGGCCGCTGCGGAGCGGAGCACGGCGGCCGTCCTCTACGTCCACGGCTTCACCGACTACTTCTTCCAGGCCCACGTCGCCGAGCACTTCGCCGCGCACGGCTACGACTTCCACGCCCTGGACCTGCGCGGCTACGGGCGCTCGCTGCGCTCCGGCGAGCTGCCGAACTACACGACGGACCTCGGCGTGTACGACGCGGAGCTCGACGCCGCGGTCGAGCTGATCGGCGCGGACCGCCTCGCCGTGGTGGCGCACTCCACCGGGGGCCTGATCACCGCGTTGTGGGCACACCGGCGCCCCGGCCTGCTCGCCGCGCTCGTGCTCAACAGCCCGTGGCTGGACCTGCAGCGGTCCTGGATCTGGCGCACCGCGGCCACCCGCGCGGTCGACGTGCTCGGTGTGCGGAATCCGCTGCGGGTGCTCGGCGATGGCGAGGACAGCGGGTACGGACGCTCGCTGCACACCGCCCACGGCGGCGAGTGGACCTACAACCTCGCGTGGAAACCCCTCGGCGGGTTCCCGGTGCGGGCCGGCTGGCTGCGGGCGGTCCGGCGGGCACATGCGCAGGTGCACCGCGGGCTGGACATCACGGCCCCGATCCTCGTGCTGCGCTCGGGGCGCAGCGTGCTCGGTCGGCCGCCCGGGCCGCATTCCGCGGGCGCCGACACCGTGCTGGACACCGAGCAGATGGCGCGGTGGGCACCGAAGCTCGGGCGGGAGGTCACCGTGCTGCGCTGCGACGGCGCGCTGCACGACGTCTACCTGTCACCCGAACCGGTCCGCACCCACGCCCTGGACGCGACCACCCGCTGGCTCCACCCCCCGTGGGGGGGGGGGGGGGGGGGGG
>JALYQB010000292.1 GCA_030856045.1 Actinomycetota bacterium | reverse complement strand
GGCGAGCGCCGCGCGATCGTGACGACGGCGGGCGTCGGAGAAGGCGGCGGCCGCCGCGCGCGTGACGTCGGCGAGCACGGGGTGCACGCCGGCCGGCACATCGGGCGCGGGGACCGCCCAGCGGATCACGGCTGCTCCGCTCGCAGGACGGTGCGCACCACGGGCCAGGCCGCAGCCTGCACGAGGACCAGGTCGGCACGCAGGCCGGGGGTCAGGCGCCCACGGTCACCGAGCCCGACGGCCTCCGCGGCGCCCGCCGTCACCAGCTGCACGGCGGAGGGCAGGGTCGTGACGCCCTCCGCGGCGAGCAGGAAGGCCGCGGCGAGCAACCCGGAGGGCAGGTAGTCGGAGGCGAGCGCGGTGAGCAGTCCCCGGCCCACCAGCTCGCGGGCCGAGACGTTGCCGGCGTGGGAACCCCCGCGCAGGACGTTCGGTGCGCCGCCGACGGCAGGCATCCCGTGCTCCCGTGCGGCCGTGGCGGCCTCGACGGTGGTGGGGAACTCGGCGACGGCACCGCCGCGCGCCACGAGCGCCTCGACCTCGGCGGCCGACGTGGGGTCGTGCCCGAACAGCCGGATGCTGCCCGCGCGGGCGCGCCCGCCGAGCCAACGCAGGCTCTCGTCTCGCACGGTCAACCGGCCGTCACGACAGGTGATCAGCTCGTCGACGTGGCGGCGCGCCTGATCCTCGGTGAGGCCCTGCGTGCTCATCACGAACCGCTCGTAGTAGCCGCGGTCGGCGTACTGCCCCTGCCCCGGGGTGTGGTCCTCGTGTGACACCACCGCCGGTTCGTCCAGTGTGGACAGCCGGGTGCGCAGCGCGTCGAGCCCGTGCTGGCAGCGGACGTCGAGCCGGTGCAGGATCCGGTGGTCGACCGGCCCCTCACCCCGCTCGGCGACGACCCGGCACAGGCGGTCGGCCGCGATGACGGAGCGCACCGTGACCGGGGAGGAGCCCTGCTCGAACGACGCCCCGTGGAACACCGTGGTCACCCCGGCCGCGCGCAGCTTGCCCTCGAAGGACACCAGCGCGAACTCCCACGGCAGCTCGGCGCCGGGCCGGGGGAGCCGCTCGTGCTCCAGGCCGTCGGAGTGCACATCGACGAGACCGGGCAGGCACAGCAGCCCGTCACCGTCCACATCGGATCCGGTTCCGCCGGGGTGGCGGCCGACCTCGGCGATCCGGCCGCCGCGGACCACGACGCGCGCGTCGTCGACGACCCGGCCGGGGAGCACGGCGCGGACGTGACCGAGAACGTAGTCGGCGGGAGGCGTCCCGAGCGGCCACCGCACCGGATCCAGGATGGGCGTGCTCATGCCACCACGCCCAGCACCTCGTTGACGTTGCCCTGCCGGGCGATGCGGCCGTCGGAGAGCGCCACCAACCGCGTGGCGAGGCGGCGCGTGGCGTCGGCGTCGTGGAAGACGGCGAGCACGGCCACTCCGCGGGCGGTGAGGGACTCCACGAGGGTCAGGGCGCGCTCACGGTTCGCGGGGTCGAGCGCCGAGACCGGCTCGTCGAGCAGGAGCAACCGGGGCGGCCGGACGGTGCCCGCGGCGAGGTTGACGCGTTGCCGCTCGCCGCCGGAGAGGACGCCGCAGTCGACGTCCCACAAGGCCTCGTCGAGCCCGAGTGCGCGGAGGGCCTCGGCGGCGGCCTCCACCGCCTCGACGCGATCGAGGCCGCGGCGGCGGGCAGCGGCGGCGACCACCTCGAGTGGTCCGGTGCGGGGCGGCGTGGCGAGGAACTGGGAGACGAAGCCCAGCTCGCGGCCCCGCAACCGGGCCAGCGCCCGATCGGGCAGCGCGGTGAGCTCGACGGGGCCGGTACCGGTGTGCAGCGTCACCGTGCCGGCGTCGGGGAGGTAGCTGCGGTGCACGCAGCGCAGCAGGCTCGACTTGCCCGCCCCGCTCGGACCCGAGAGGACGACGTGCTCGCCTGCGGCGACGTCGAGATCGACGCCGCGCAGCGACGACACGGTGCGGCCGTCGATGGTGTGCAGGGTGAACGACTTGGTCAGTCCCCGGATCGAGAGGACCGAAGATCCCACGGTGGTCACCTCCTGGCCGCGGCGACGAGCCGCTGCGTGTAGGGGTGGTGCGGGTCGAGGAACAGCTGGTCGGTGAGGCCCTGCTCGACGACCCGGCCGAGCTGCATGACCAGGGACCGGTCGGTGAGCGCCTCGATGACGGTGAAGTCGTGGCTGACGACGACCGCCGCGACATGGCGCTCCGCGAGCAGGCTGCGCAGCAGGTCGAGCACGCCGGCGGCGACGGAGGCGTCGAGCCCGGTGGTCGGCTCGTCGAGCAGCAGCACCGCGGGGTCGGTGGCGAGGGCCTTCGCGATCTGCACGCGTTGGCGCATGCCGCCGGAGAACGTGCGCACCGGATCGTCCATCCGGGACAGCGGTACCTCGACGCGATCCAGCAGCTCGGCGGCGCGGGCGCGGATCGCGGAGTAGCTGCGCCACCCGGCGGCGGTGAGCCGCTCGGCGATGTTGCCTCCTGCGGTCACGTCGAGCACGAGGCCGTCGGCCGGGTCCTGGTGCACGATCGCGAGGGTGTGCACGCGCAGCCGCCGTCGCGTCGCCCCGTCCAGGGTGAGCACGTCCGTCGCCCCGCCGTCCACGGCGCTGAGGTGCACGCGACCTGCGGTGGCGTGCTCGTCGCCGACCAGGCAGCGCAGCACGGTGGACTTGCCCGAGCCGGACTCGCCAATCAGGCCGAGCGCCTCCCCGGGGGCGACGTCGAATCCGACGTCCCAGGCGGCGACGACCGCGCCGGTGGTGGGGCTGACCGCGGTGCCGTGCTCGGGGCCGGTGCCCTCGACGGCGGCCGCACCTCCGGGTCCGTGCACCTTCCCGATGCCCTCGGCGCGCAACGTCCACTCCAGCCCCGTGGTGAGCGATTGTTGTCGCTGGGGCGACGACAATCGCTCACC
>JALYQB010000281.1 GCA_030856045.1 Actinomycetota bacterium | reverse complement strand
GCCTTCCGCGCGGTCGCCATGCGCACCGACAAACGCGAGTTCGTCTTCAACGGCACCGTCGACGTCGCCTCGATCAAAATCTGGCTCCGCAACCCATCCAAACAAGATCCATGAGACACGCCCTAGTGCGGTGTGAGGAGTCCGGCGGCCTGCTCGGTGAGCTGGCGCACGGCTGGCCGTCGCCGGTAGGGGCCGAGGTCGCCGACGAACCGGGCCAGGTAGCTGACGGAGCGGGCCGAGTCGACCTCTCCGGTGAGGGTCTCCACCGCCCGGGAGGCCAGGGAGACGGCGTGGTCGACCTCTGGCCGGTCCTGGCGCAGGTAGGTGGTGGCCAGCAGGATGTGGCTTTGCGCGCCCTCGCGGCGGTAGCTGGGGTCTCGCAGGCGCAGCGCGGCATGCAGGTGCTGGCGAGCCCGGCCCCAGTCCTCCAGCCGCAGGTAGCAGAAGCCGGCCATGGAATGGGCTTGGGCCTCATCGAGCCAGTAACACCAGCCCGGCTCACCAGAGGAGGACGGAGAGTCGCCGAGGCGGTCAAACGCGCTGTCCAGCGCGCGGCGGCACTCGGTGACCGAGCGTTCATAGGCGTGCGCCTGTGCCGTACGTAGATCGAGGATCGCGGCGATTCGGGGGGTGGCACCGGGATAGCCCGCCCGGGCGGTCTCGGCGAGGGTGGCCGACTCCCGGATCTGGCCGAGGTCTATGGCTTGGGCAGACATGAATCCGATGATGTTGGCGCCGAGCGCCCGGTCACCGGCGGCGTGAGCGGCATGCAGCCCGGCGAGCCAGTACCGCTGGGCCTGCGGATGGTGCCCGCTGTCGAACGAGAGCCAGCCCGCCAACCGCATCAACTCCCCGGCGGTGGCATGCAACCGCCGCCCCACGCTGTCGGAGTATCGGCGCTGGTCGAGCAGGCCCAACACGTGCCGCAGGTGGGCGCGGACCAGGTTCAGCAGCGTGCCGCTGCCAAGCTGATCGTCCATCCGGCGCAACCGGCCGACGATATCGTCAAGGTCGTCGACCACCCCGACCGGCAGCGGCAGGCCGGATGGGCGAGCCACCCCAGCGTCGGGCCGGGCGATCAACCACTCATGAGCGGGCGCGCACGCCGCCGCACCCAGCAGCGTGAGCAGGATCCGCCGGTCCATGCTCCCAGCATCGGTGACCACCCGGACCGCGTGCAAGCTCCCGGCCACGGTCCAGGGCAGCACCAGCCCGCTGATCGCCGAGACGCACTCGACACCGCCGTCGGGCCATCCCAGGTCCGCCGGAGTGATCGGGCGACCCAGCTCGTCGGTCACCAACGCCGCCACCAGCGCGGGCCACGGGGAACGCGGCCGATCGCCCACGCAGCCACTTGTAGGGCGTCTTGGCGTGCACCCGCTCGACGCGCCCCTGCAGAGCGGCGAAGCTGTTCAGCCGCCGGGCCAAGACCTCGGGCTTCCAACCCAACTCGGTCAGCACGACGGCGAGCGGGCGAGCGCTGGTCGAATCCGTCATCCCCAATGTCCATGATCGCAATCGGATGGTGGTAGCGCACCGTAACGCCCTGACAGGCGGAGGGAAACTGTGGCGCGGCTGTTGCACGCTACCGGCACCGAAACGCACCTCAGGCACCGATTCCGACATGCCGTCCACTCGGGTTGCCTCACTGACCATGAGCGACAGCGTGACCCGGTGCCCCCGGTGAAAGACGGCGCGCCCGCAGCGAACCTGTTGGTCCCCGAGCCGCGGTCCGACCGGCTCTCCCGGCCCACCCATGGTCCTCGGTGGGCGCTGTCGGCCCTGGATTTCAAGGCACACGCCGTCGACGAGGACGGCGACCATCCGCTCGGGGTGCTCATCACCGCCTGCGGACACCGATTACTGAGGGGTGGTCTGCACGACGAACCACCCGGTGGGTTGTGCCCCGGGTGCGGCCACGCTGTGGTGGCGCGCCGCGTCGTCGGCGGCGCGGTGCGCTGGGCCCGGTCTCCCGGCGACTCGCGCTGTCATGGCGTGGCACACCGCGAGGCCACCCCCGTCGCCGCGACCGGCCGGGTGCCGACGCTGTGCGGGACGACACTACCC
>JALYQB010000269.1 GCA_030856045.1 Actinomycetota bacterium | reverse complement strand
AGCCGGGACTCGCAACGCCACTCACGAGTCAGAGGTTGCCGCGGCGATCCTGCTCCCGCTCGATGGCCTGGAACAGCGCCGCGAAGTTGCCCTTGCCGAAACCCAGTGACCCGTGCCGCTCGATCAGCTCGAAGAACACCGTCGGCCGGTCCCCGACGGGCCTGGTGAAGATCTGCAGCAGGTACCCGCCCTCGTCCCGGTCGACGAGGATCCCCCGTGAGCGGAGCTCCTCCACCGGAACCCGCACCGCGCCGATCCGTGCCCGGAGCTCCGGGTCGTCGTAGTACGCGTCGGGCGTGCCCAGGAACTCGACGCCCGCCGCGCGCAGGGCGTCGACGGTTCCGAGGATGTCCGCCGTGGCGAGCGCGATGTGCTGACACCCCGGGCCGCCGTAGAAGTCCAGGTACTCGTCGATCTGCGAACGCTTGCGGCCCGCGGCGGGCTCGTTCAGCGGGAACTTCACGCGGTGGCTCCCGTCGGCGACCACCTTGCTCATCAGCGCCGAGTACTCGGTCGCGATGTCCTCGCCGACGAACTCCGCCATCGTCGAGAACCCCATGACGCGCCGGTAGAAGTCCACCCACTCGTCCATCCGACCGAGCTCGACGTTGCCGACGCAATGATCGACTGCCTCGAACATCCGGCGCGGCGGGGGCGCAGCGCTGCTGCTCGCCACGTAGCCGGGCAGGTACGGCCCGCGGTAGCGCGACCGGTCGAGAAGCGTGTGCCGCGTCTCGCCGTAGGTCGCGAGCGCCGCGGTGCGGACGGTGCCGGCCTCGTCGGAGACGTCGTGCGGCTCGATGAGCACCGTCGCGCCTGCCGCGCGCGCGTGCGCGATGCACCGGTCGACGTCGACGACCTCCAGCACCAGATCGGTCACCCCGTCACCGTGCCGTCGGTGGTGGTCGGCCAGCGGACTCGCCGGGTCGACCGCACCCTGCAGCACGAACCGGGCCGAGCCGGAGCGCAGCACGTACGCCACCGAGTCGCGGGAGCCGGTCTCCGGGCCGCGGTAGGCGACGAGCTCCATCCCGAACGCCGAGCGGTAGAAGTGGGCGGCGAGCTTCGCGTTGCCCACCACGAACACCACCGCGTCGAGGGCGCGGACCCCGAACGGGTCGGTCGACGGGTCGTGCTCCACCTGCCCGACGAGCCGCGCCAGCGCGGTCGCGTCCAGATCAGCAGTGGTCATGGTCGCCTCCTCGCCGTGACGTCAGCCCCGGAAGGGCTCTGCCTTCACGATCGTGACCGTCATCGACCCGCCGTTGGGCAGCTCGTACTTACGGTCCTCGCCCTCGGCGGCGCCGATGATCGCCTTGCCCAGTGGTGACGCGGGCGAGTACGACTCGATGTCGCCGTGCGCGCCCTCCTCGCGGGAGCCGAGCAGGAACGTCTCGGTCTCGTCCTCGCCCTCGTAGCGGACCGTGACGACCATTCCCGGCTGCGCGGTGCCGGACTCGGTCGGCGTCTCACCGACCTTGGCCACCCGCAACAGCTCCTGCAACTGGCGGATCCGCGCCTCGAGTTGGCCCTGCTCCTCACGGGCCGCGTGGTAGCCGCCGTTCTCCTTGAGGTCGCCCTCCTCGCGAGCGTCGTTGATCTTCGCGGCGATGATCGGGCGGTTCGCGACCAGCCCGTCCAGCTCGTCCTTGAGCCGGTCGTGGGCCTCTTGGGTCAACCAGCTGACCTGCGTCTCGCTCACGGTCATCACTCCTCGGTCATGCTCCTGCGGTTGCCGGCCGGACACGGTGGTGCTGCCACGGCGCACCACCGCGTCCCTGGAACGGAAAAACACGGCCCGCCGCGGGGCCGTGTGAGCCACCACGGTAACACGCCCCGGTGCGCTCAGCCCGGGCCTTTTCAGGTGGCCCCGTCGTCGCTGCTCAACCCCCTGCCCGTGGTCCGGAACGCTCCAGATACGGCGGTACCCGCAACGAGCAGCCGTAGACGTCGCCGGTCACCGGCGGTCGCGACGTGCGGACGACGGCCCTGCGCTCGACCCGGTCGGCACCCGGCGGGATGTAGACCTCCTTGCGGCCCGTCTCCTCGCCGTCGAGCGAACGGGCGCGCACGAGGCACACGCCGGCGCGGGTCGGATCGTCGCGGGAGACCTCGAAGCGGACCTCGATCGACGAGTCGTCGAGCAGGGTGAAACCGAGCCGCTGTCCGCCGATCGGCGCGGACCCGAGGTTGCGGTAGGCCACCACGGCCACCGCGAGGCTGACGAGGAATCCGACGGCGAGCAGCGCCGCCCCTGCCCAGCGCGGCCGACGGCGCGTGGATCCGTAGCGTCCTTCGGGAAGCCCCGGAGGTGTCACCGCGTTGTCCTACGCGTACCTCGGACGCGCCGTTGTCGGCGCAGCGGGGATGATGGTGCCCGGCACATGCCGACGATTGTCCCCGTTCCGGCCGCAGGTCGAAGCGTGGGGAGAAAGGATCAGCGGGCGTCCATGGCAGAGCAGCTGCGGATGATGGCGGTGCACGCGCACCCCGACGACGAGTCGAGCAAGGGGGCCGCCACGACGGCCCGGTACGTGGCCGAGGGCCACCAGGTGATGGTCGTCAGCTGCACCGGTGGCGAGCGCGGCAGCATCCTGAACCCGTCGTTCGTCCCCGCGGATCTGGCCTCGGATCCCGAGGCGATGGCCAGTGTCCGGCGCAAGGAGATGGCGCGGGCCGTGGAGATCCTGGGGGTGGCGCACCGCTGGCTCGGCTTCGTCGACTCCGGGCTGCCCGAGGGTGACCCCACGCCGCCGCTGCCCGATGGGTGCTTCGCGCTGACGCCGCTGGAGGACTGCACGGCGGCGCTGGTGCGGCTCGTGCGGGAGTTCCGGCCGCACGTCGTCGTCACCTATGACGAGAACGGCGGCTATCCCCACCCCGACCACATCCGGTGCCACGAGGTGTCTGTCGAGGCGTTCGACGCGGCGGGCGACCCCGACCGGTTCCCCCTCGCAGGCGAGCCATGGCAGCCACTGAAGCTCTACTACACCCATGGCTTCTCCCGGAAGCGGATGCAGCTGTTCCACGACGCGCTCACCGAGGCCGGGATCGAGTCGCCCTTCACGGAGTGGCTCGCGAAGTGGGACCCGTCACGGTCGGACGTGATGGAGCGGGTCACCACCCAGGTCCCGTGCGCGGACTGGTTCGAGGTCCGCGACGACGCGCTGCGTGCCCACGCCACCCAGATCGACCCGGCGAGCCGGTGGTTCGTGGTGCCCCTCGACGTCCAGCGGGACCTGTGGCCCACCGAGGAGTACGAGCTCGCGCGGTCGCTGGTGGACACCACCGTCCCCGAGGACGACCTGTTCGAGGGCGTGCGGGAGCGGGTGCCCGCATGACGCCGCCCGCCGACGCACTCCCCACCGCAGCGGCCGTGACGCTGTCGCCGGCGTTGCCCGAGGACTACGCCGCGCCGGTGGGTACCACGGCGATCGTGGCGCAGCAGCAGCCCGCCCCGCCGGAGGATCCCGGCGGTCAGGGCGAGGAGTTCGGCAAGTCGTCGCCGGTTGCGCTGGTGATCCTGATTCTGTTCTTCCTGGCGGTCGCGCTGCTCGTCCGCTCGATGAACAAGCACCTGCGCCGGCTGCCCGAGTCCTTCGACCCCCCCGAAGAGCGGCGCGACCCGGACGACCAGCCGCGTTAAGCGACGGACCGCCTGACTGCGCCGCCTGCCGGACGCTGGGAGGCTGGGGGTATGGCGAACCGACTGGCCGAGTCCACCAGCCCGTACCTCGTGCAGCACCGCGACAACCCCGTCGACTGGTGGCCGTGGGGTGAGGAGGCGTTCGCCGAGGCACGCAAGCGCGACGTGCCGGTGCTGCTGTCGATCGGGTACGCGGCCTGCCACTGGTGCCACGTCATGGCGCACGAGTCCTTCGAGGACGTCGGCACGGCCGAGCTGATGAACACCTCCTTCGTCAGCATCAAGGTGGACCGCGAGGAGCGCCCGGACGTCGACGCGATCTACATGGAGGCCACCCAGGCCATGACCGGCCACGGCGGCTGGCCGATGACGTGCTTCCTCACCCCGGACGCAGCGCCGTTCCACTGCGGCACCTACTACCCGCCCGCCCCGCGCCACGGCCTGCCGAGCTTCCCGCAACTGCTCGACGCGGTCGCTCGCGCCTGGACCGAGCGCGGCGACGAGGTGCGCGCGGCCGCCGGCAAGATCGTCGAGCAGCTGGTGGCGCGAGCGGCCCCGCTGCCGGAGACGGGGGTGGACGCCGCGGTGCTCGACGCGGCGGTCGCACGGCTCGCGGAGGACTTCGACGACGTCAACGCGGGCTTCGGCGGCGCGCCGAAGTTCCCGCCGTCGATGCAGCTCGAGTCGTTGCTGCGCCATCACGAGCGCACCGGTTCGGCGAACGCGCTGACGATGGTGCGCTCGATCTGCGAGGCGATGGCCCGCGGCGGCATGTACGACCAGCTCGCCGGCGGGTTCGCGCGCTACAGCGTCGACGCCGCGTGGGTCGTGCCGCACTTCGAGAAGATGCTCTACGACAACGCGATGCTGCTGCGCGGCTACGCGCACCTCGGCCGTCGCACCGGCTCGGAGCCGGCGCTGCGGGTGGCCGCCGAGACCGCCGGGTTCCTGCTGACCGACCTGCTCACCGCCGAGGGCGGGTTCGCCGCGTCGCTGGACGCGGACACCGACGGCCGGGAGGGCGCTACCTACGTGTGGACCCCCGAGCAGCTCGTCGAGGTGCTCGGGGCGCAGGACGGGCGGTGGGTCGCGGAGCTGGCCGACGTCACCGCAGCGGGCACCTTCGAGCACGGTGAATCGGTCCTGCAGCGACGGCGCGACCCCGAGGACCCGGCGCGGTGGGAGCGGGCGCGCGCCTGGAGCAGGCTGGTCCGTGCGTCCGACCAGCGCTGCACGTCGTCGGGGTCGGTGGGAAGTTGCAGGACAGATGCTCCAGCTTCGAAGGTGCCCTCCTTGGTCACCCGGAACAGCGTTGCGGCCCAAT
>JALYQB010000261.1 GCA_030856045.1 Actinomycetota bacterium | reverse complement strand
CCGCTGCGCGAGGCGATGCAGCGGCTGGTCCAGGAAGGGTTGCTCCGGGGCGAGCGGCACCGGGGCCTGTTCGTGATTGACCTCGGGCTCGCCGACGTCCGCGACGTGTACGCCGCGCGCCTCGCGGTGGAGCAGGCCGCGGCCCGGATGCTGCTGGCCGGGGACCGTGCCGCCGCGCTCGTCGAGCTCTCGGCGGCACAGGACGCCATCGAGGCAGCCGCGCCGGACCCCGTCGCGCTCGCCGACGCCGACTCCGCCTTCCACACCACGCTGGTCCGGGTGTCGGGCAGCCCCCGGCTGCAGCGGATGGCGCAGACGCTGCTCGCCGAGACGCGGATGTGCCTGGCCGCGCTGCAGGCGACGGAACCCGAACCGGCCGGCCTCGTCGCGGAGCACCGCGCGCTGCTCGACGCCGCCCGCGCGGGAGACGAAGCCACGTTGCTGCGCCTGCTCGCGCGCCACATGAGCGACGCCGTGGCCCGCATCGAGGCCGAGCACGGCAACGACCAGGACACGGTCACCCTCGCCCACTGACGTGCGGCGGGTCTTCGGGGTCGGCGGGGTTGACCCGCAGCCGGCTCGTCGCTGTCACTGCGGGTAGGTTCCACCCGCACTGCCACGATCACGTCAAGGCGGCCATGGTGGTCGCGGATCAGCTGGCCCTGCCACCCGTTGGCGGCCGTGAGCTGCCGCAGGTACGGCGTGGCCGGGTACGTCACGCCCATCACCGGGCCACTCGCCTGGTGGGGCGCGGACGCCGCAGGGGACAGGCCAGGGCAGGGGCGAGCGCCAGCGTCATGGCGGCCGGACCGAACACCACAGCGGCCGGCGCCGGTTCGCCGCGTGCGCAGAGGTGATCGCGAGTGCCCATGTTCTCCACGCGTCCGACCCTGGCGCTTGGTGTGTACTGAGAGTGACACAGCGGTAACAAACCCGCTCCTGGGCAGCCGCATCCGGCTGTCTTGGGTGAGTGCTGCGTTCCTCGTCAGGAAATGCCGCACCAGGCGGCGAAGCCAGAAATGGTGTCGGTACGCCGCCGGTCCGCCCTGGCCAGGACGCGGACGGTCTCGTGCACCATCGGGTGGTAGCGCGTCTGCTGCGGGGCGGTGGTGCGCGCACTGATCAGGCTTGCCAGCGAACGCTCCCGGTCGCCGTGCAGCAGCCACGCACGGGCAAGGTCGATCCAGTAGTGCCCGACCCGCTCACGCGGCGTCGAGGTGATCGGGGCGAAGTTCGCTGAGCGTCTTACGGCCTCGGTACCGTCGGCTGCCTCCACTGCCAGGCTGACTGACCAGATCTTCACCGAGTCGGCGTTGAAAGCGAGGCGGTAGTCATCCCGGTCCGGTGCCACCCGCGCGGCCATGCTCTGGGCCTCGGCGAGGTGGTCGTCGGCGGTCTGGCGGCTCCCTGCTCGGGCGGCGGCCAGCCCGGACTTCAGGTGAAGCTGACCCCACATCGACAACGCCGCCTCGTCGCCGGTACGGAGTTGGTCTTCGATGTCATGCCGTGCGTCATCGAGGTAGCGCTGCGCGCCAGGCCAGTTCGCCGCAACGATCAGCTCGCCGGCGCGGTAGAAGGCACCGGCCGCTACCGCCAGCTCGTCGCCGGACTGTGCAGCGGCCCACTCCACTCGCTCGGTCGCAAGACTGGACAGATCCGAGTAGCCAAGCTTGTAGGCCACCTGACCTGCGGCCGCGTAGGCCTCGGCGAGCAACCCGAAGACCCGCTCGCGGTCTTCACCCAGGTGCAGGTATGCGGCAACGCGTAGTTCTTCGAGCAGCCCCGGCAACTCCGCGCCGAGAGTGCCCAGGTCGACCTGGTGGCGCCGCTGCGAGGCATTGGCGACGGCGGCTGACAGTTCGGGCAGCGGGCGGGGGCGGACGGTGTCGTCGGGTGGAAGCGCGTATGAGGCCAGCTCACGCCGGATGTCAGGAATGGTGGCGTAGAGACGATGGTTGGCCTGCCTCTCGCGTGAGAACGGCTGGTCAAGCAGATCGGTGACACCCACGGACAGCGCCCGAGCTACGGCCGAGACGAAGGCGGGCGAGGCGGGCGAGCGCCCCTGCTCAACCGCGCGGATCAGGCTGGTCGAGACGTTCGCGCGGGCGGCGAGTTGCTGCTGGGTGAGCCCAGCGAGCTTGCGTTCCTCGGCGACCCGACCACCGACGCCGCCGGTCGCGGCGCCACGAGCCTGCCGTGTGTCCACACGACGACCGTACTCGGCGACATGAACGTGGCCGAAATGCGACAGGGGGGACGATGCTCGCTTGGCCTCAGCCCATCGCGACCGCGACGTACGTGGTCTCGAGGAACACTCCCGCAGCCGCACCTGAGTCGTAGGGTTGCCCACCATGTCGCGCACGCGCACGATCCGGATCGCCACCCGCTCCAGCCCGATGGCCCTGCACCAGGCCGAGCAGGTCGCCGCCGCACTGGAAGCACTCGACCCCACGATCGGCACCGAGCTGACCAAGGTCACCACCGCCGGCGACCGGTGGATGGGCGACCTCGCGAAACTGGGAGGTAAGGGCGCGTTCATCAAGGAGATCGACCGCGCGCTGCTCGACGATCGGGCCGACCTCGCGGTGCACTGCCTCAAGGACATCCCCGGCGACATCCCCGTTCCCGAGGGGCTCGCCTTCGCCGGGTACCCGCCGCGTGAGGACATCCACGACGCGGCGATCTC
Source organism: Actinomycetota bacterium (assembly GCA_030856045.1). Lineage (GTDB taxonomy): Bacteria > Actinomycetota > Actinomycetes > Mycobacteriales > Pseudonocardiaceae > JALYQB01. Next base: position 1,203 of record JALYQB010000261.1, on the reverse strand, counting down.
CCGCTCGGGTGCCCCGCTCGCGGAACTGCCCGACGGGGCGGTGGTCGGCACCAGCTCCGTGCGCCGCGCCGCGCAGCTCCACGTGCACCACCCGCACCTGCGGGTCGAACCGTTGCGCGGCAACGTCAACACCCGCCTGATGCGCCTCGATGAGGGGCACTTCGACGTGCTCATCGCCGCGGTGTCCGGGCTGCACCGCGTCGACCAGGCCGACCGGATCACCGAGATCCTGCCGCTGGAGACGATGTGCCCACCGATCGGCGGCGGGATCATCGCGCTGCAATGCCGCGCCGACGACGCTGATCTGCTCACGTTCGGCGCGCGGCTCAACGACACGGACACCAACCGGCAGGCCGACGCCGAGCGGGCCATGCTGCACGCCCTGCATGGCCACTGCAACTCACCCATCGCCGGCTACGCCACCACCGACCCCACGGGACGCCTGTCCTTACACGGCAAGGTGTTCTCCCTCGACGGCTCCCAGTGGATCGACTCCCACCACTGGGGCGTCGTCGAAGACCCCCAAGCGTTGGGTTTCTTCGTCGGCTCCGACCTGCTCCGCCAGGGCGCCCGAGCGCTCATCGACGCCATCGCCCACTGACCGCCGCACGAGGATGCTCGTACGGCGAACGGCCTCGTACCAGCGCGATGGTGCCGGGGCCGTTAACCGTGTCGGGCCGCGGGGCTGCCCGCGTGCCCCCGCGGCGCGTCGTCTTCTCGCACCCCGTCCGCGTGGGGCACCCTGCTCACAGGAAGTGTTGTCAGAGAAGGGAGAGCCAGCTGTGCCGCTCTACAAGGACCAGGACCGGACTTACCACGGGATCCAGCAGTACGAGAGTGCCCATGACGACCAGGAGTGGCAGCCTGCGCGGCTCCAGGTCGAACAGGCAGAGTTCGGTCCCACCGGACACAAGGACGTCACGGTGCTGCGCAGGTTCGACGTGCCCGAGGACAGCGGTTCCGGGTGGGGCTACAACGGCGGGGGCACCAGCCACACCGCCGCGGCGATCCTCGCCGACGCCCTGGACGTCGATGACGACTGGTTCGGCGTCTCCGGAGACCCAGACCTCCGGAAGTTGAGCAGCGGCAGGCCGTTGACCAGCTACATCGCACAAGCGGAACTCTGCAAAAGTCGTTTAACTCGGCTGACTACCTGTCGCAGGTCAGTTCAACATGTAGGTCCTTCCTCTCGCCTCCACACAA
>JALYQB010000248.1 GCA_030856045.1 Actinomycetota bacterium | reverse complement strand
CGACGAGCGCGGCCGACCCGATGGCGCGCCCGGTGCGGATCCGGACCTGCGCCGCCACCTCGTTGCCCGCGAACCCCACCAGCGCCGCGCCTGCCACCGCCCACAGATACTGCACCTCGACGGGGTCGGCGAGGCGCCGCACGGACTGCACCCCGGCCGCGACCGCCGAGCCTGCGATCACCAGCACGACGATCACCCCGGCGACGTCCTCCGCGCGGCCGAAACCGTGGGTGAACCGGCGGGTCGGGGCGCGGCGGCCCAGCAGGAACGCGATGCCCACCGGCACCGCGGTCAGCGCGTCGGCGACGTTGTGCAGCGTGTCGGACAGCAGCGCGACGGACCCCGACGCCACGACGACGACGGACTGGCCGAGCGCGGTCGCACCCAGTACCGCGAGGGAGATCCACAGCGCCCGCATCCCGCATCGGCTGGACTCCAGCGCCGAGTCCAGCCGGTCGGCCGCGTCGTGGCTGTGCGGCACGAACACGTGACGTACCCGCCGGCCCCAGCGCGCCGCCGCACCCGGATGCCCGTGCCCATGCCCGTGACTGTCCTGGCCCACCGTGACAGCATCCCACCCGCCGCGACGGCCGCCGGGTCGTCTACTCCGCGCGGGCGGCCACGTGCGCAGGCTGCTCGCCGGGGCCGTCAGCACCGCCTCACCGGCGCCGCCCACCACGACTGATACGGGGGTCCCGCCGGTCGGCTCGCGCCTTGGTCACCGACTGTGTCCGGGGTCGGCCCTCGCACTACAGTGGACGAGCACACCGTCCCGACACGAGAAGGCGACCGTGAGCACCCCTAGTCACTCGAAGATCGCCTCATTCATCTGGGGAATCGCGGACGACGTCCTGCGCGATCTCTACGTCCGCGGGAAGTACCGCGACGTGATCCTGCCGTTCACGGTGCTACGCCGCCTCGACAGCGTGCTCGAACCGAGCAAGCAGGCTGTACTCCGGATGAAGAGGGCGTTGGACGACAGCCGTATCGACAATCAGGATGCCCCGCTGCGCGACGCCGCCGGACAGGACTTCTACAACACCTCGGCGTTCACCCTCCGCGACCTGCGTTCGGCGAACTCACAGGCGAGGCTTCGGCAGGATTTCAAGAGCTACCTCAACGGTTTCTCGCCGAACGTGCAGGACATCCTCGACAACTTCGAGTTCCGCAACCAGATCCCCCGGCTGACCAGGGCCGACGCCCTGGGTGCGCTGATCGAGAAGTTCCTCGACCCGACCCTCGATCTCTCCCCGCGCGGCCTCGACAACCACGGCATGGGGTCGGTCTTCGAGGAGCTGGTGCGCCGGTTCAACGAGGAGAACAACGAGGAGGCCGGCGAGCACTGGACCCCGCGTGATGCGGTGCGGTTGATGACCCGGCTGATGTTCGAGCCGATCGCCGACGAGATCCGGTCGGGCACCTACCTGCTCTACGACGGCGCGATGGGCACCGGCGGCATGCTGACCGTGGCGGAGGAGACGCTGCAGGAGCTCGCCGAGGCGCACGGCAAGCGCATCTCGACGCATCTGTACGGCCAGGAGATCAACGCCGAGACGTACGCAATCGCCAAGGCGGACCTGATCCTCAAGGGCGAGGGTGCGGCCGCGGACAACGTGGTCGGCGGGCCGGAGTGGTCGACGCTGTCGAACGATGCCTTCCCCAGTGAAGAGTTCGACTTCATGCTCTCCAACCCGCCCTACGGGAAGAGCTGGAAGTCCGACCAGGAACGGATGGGCGGCAAGTCCGGGATCCGCGACCCGCGGTTCATCGTCGAGCACGACGGCGACCCGGAGTTCTCGCTGATCACCCGCAGCAGCGACGGCCAGCTGCTGTTCCTGGCGAACCTCGTGTCGAAGATGAAGCACCGGACACCGCTCGGGAGCCGCATCGCCGAGGTCCACAACGGATCGTCGCTGTTCACCGGCGACGCCGGGCAGGGCGAGAGCAACATCCGCCGCTGGATCATCGAGAACGACTGGCTGGAGGCCATCGTCGCGCTGCCGCTGAACATGTTCTACAACACCGGCATCGCGACGTACGTGTGGGTGCTGACCAACCGCAAGCCACCGCAGCGCAAGGGCAAGGTGCAGCTGGTCGACGCGACGACGTGGTTCACGCCGCTGCGCCGGAACCTCGGCAAGAAGAACTGCGAGCTCTCACCCGCCGACATCGACCGCGTGGTGCGGACGTTCCTCGACTTCGACGAGGCGGAGGCGGCCGAGCAGTCCAAGGTCTTCGACAACGCGAACTTCGGCTACTTCAAGGTCCAGGTGGAGCGCCCTCTGCGGTTGGCCGGGACCGAGCCTGGCCGGGTGTACAAGGCCGCCGAGATCAAGGCGCTCAAGGAGACCGCGGAGCGCGACGAGACGGCACCACCGATCATCAAGAAGCTGCATCAGCTCAGGACGCCGGCCGATCCGCTGCTCGGACGCTTCGAGGCGGAGATCGACGGCAAGACGCGGGTCATCGAGTACGAGCCCGACTCGGAACTGCGGGACCACGAACAGATTCCGCTCATCGAGGACGCCGGTGAGTGGCGCGACGGCATCGAGTCGTTCATCCGCCGCGAGGTACTGCCCTACGCGCCGGATGCGTGGATCGACGACTCGAAGACCAAGGTCGGCTACGAGATCAGCTTCACCCGCCACTTCTACAAGCCGACCCCGCTGCGAACCCTCGACGAGATCCGCGCGGACATCCGCGCACTGGAGGCCGAGACCGAGAACCTGCTCGCCGAGATCGTCGGGGAGAGCACCTGATGTTCTCCGATCTCAAGCCTTATCCGGAGCGCGCGCCGCACAGTAGCCGCGACTCGGACCTAATTCCGTGCCACTGGACAGAGCGTCGGCTCAAGAGCCTGGCGAGGTTGAATCCCAGTCGCTCGGAGGTCAGCCATGAAATCGAGTCGGGTGCGGAAGCAACGTTTTTGCCGATGGAAGCCGTGAGCAGCTCAGGTCACGTCGATTATTCGAGGCGGATCGAGCCTCTAATGACCACGGCCGGTTTCACATACTTCCGTGGGCGAGACGTCCTGGTCGCCAAGATCACCCCCTGTTTCGAGAACGGCAAGGGGGCGTGCCTCGAAGACTTGCCGACGAAGATTGGCTTTGGCTCTACGGAGTTCCATGTTCTTCGCGCAGGAAAAGAAGTCACTCCTAAGTTTCTAGAGGCTGTCACCCGAAGTCGTCGCTTTCGACAGCTCGGAGCCGACGCGATGACGGGGTCTGCTGGTCAGCAGCGTGTGCCGACCGAGTTCGTCGGCTGCTACTCTGTTGCCCTCCCCCCGCGCACCGAGCAAGACCTGCTCGTGAGGTTCCTGGCCCACGCGAACGCCCGGATCGACCGGGCGATCGCAGCGAAACGGAAGATGATTGAGCTGCTCGATGAGCAGAAGCGGGTCACTGTGAACCGGGCAATAAGGCGCGGTGTCGATGTCGGCGCACCTTCCCAGGAGTCAGTGGCGCCGGGAGTAGGGCCCATCCCGGCGCACTGGCAGGTTTCTCGCCTCAAAGACCTCGCCACGATCCAGACCGGACTGACCCTCGGCAAGGATTACGTGGAATCGGATCTGGCAGAGTTCCCGTACTTGAGGGTTGCGAACGTCCAGTCCTGGGGCCTCGACCTGAGAGATGTAAAGAATGTACGTCTCCCCGCTGTGGATGCCGCTCGTGTCCGCCTTCGAACCGGTGACGTGCTGATGACTGAAGGTGGCGATATCGACAAATTGGGGCGCGCTACAATCTGGCAAGGGGAGGTGCACGGATGTCTACATCAGAACCACGTCTTCGCGGTGAGATGTGGTGAGTGGATCGAGCCAGAATACTTGGTAACTGTGTTGGGGTCCGCGGTTGGCAGGGACTACTTCCAACTCACTGCCAAGCAGACCACGAATCTGGCGTCTACAAACAGCACGACGCTCCGAGCCTTCCCGCTCCCGCCGATCGAGGAGCAGCGCCGCATCCTGGCGAAGTTGCGGGAGGAAGACGCTCTCTGGCTCGCCACTACGCAACGTCTGCGACGGGAGATCGAACTGCTTCGCGAGTTCCGAACACGGCTGACTGCCGACGTAGTCACCGGTCAACTCGACGTCCGCGAGGCAGCAGCGAAGCTCCCCGACCTCGACCCCGCCGAGCTAGCCACCGCCGACGTCGACCACTCCGATGATCTCGATGCGGTCACAGAGGAGTTCCTGGACGAGGGCGAGTCGTGAGTGAGCCCGGCGGCGAGGTGATCGTCTACCGAAGCTCGGACGGCCGAGCGCTCGTCCAGCTCCGGGCCGTCGCGGGGACTGTGTGGCTCACCCAGGCGCAGCTCGCCGAGCTGTACGACACCTCAGTCCCGAATATCGCGCAGGTGATCCGGCGCGTGCTGGACGACGGTGAGGTGAGCCAGGCAACTATTAACTCAGAGTTAAGGGTTCAATCCGAGGGTGCCCGCCAGGTCCAGCGGGAAGTCAAGATCTACAACCTCGACATGGTGCTCGCCGTCGGCTACCGCGTGACCACCCCGCGGGCGGTCCAGTTCCGGCAGTGGGCCACGACCGTGCTGCGTGAGTACCTCGTCAAGGGCTTCGTCCTCGACGACCCGCGTCTCAGGGACCCGGCCGGCGCCGACTACTTCGACGAGCTGCTCCAACGCATCCGAGACATCCGGGCGTCCGAGCTGCGCTTCTACCAGAAGGTCCGCGATCTGTTCGCCGTCTCCAGCGCCGACTACGACGGCACCTCGGCCACCGCCAAGACCTTCTTCGCCACCATCCAGAACAAGCTGATCTTCGCCGTCACCGGCCGTACCGCGGCTGAGCTCGTCCTGCAGCGGTCGGACCCACGATCACCGAGCATGGGGCTGACCACCTGGACGGGCGACCGTGTCCACAAGAGCGACATCGTGGTCGCGAAGAACTACCTGACCGAGCCCGAGATCTCCGAGCTCAACCGGCTCACCACCATGTTCCTCGACTTCGCCGAGGACCGCGCCCGGCGGCGACAGGCAACCCTGATGGCCGAGTGGGTAACGCAGACCGACCGGTTTCTCGATTTCAACGAGAGGACGCTGCTGTCGGGCTCGGGCAGCGTCTCCGCGTCCCAGATGAAGCAGGTGGCCGCGGAACGCTACGTCGAGTTCGATCAGCACCGCCGGGCCGTGGATGCCGAGCGTGCTGCGGCAGAGGAGCTGGACGACCTCCGGGCGTTGACGGAGATCGAGAACCGGCGCGCGGGATCCGAGGGAGATGAGGATGGTCACCAGCCTCGATGAGGAGAGTCTCGAAGCGCTGATCGTCGCGGATATGACCGCGGACGGCCGGAGCGGTGGCTGGATCGAGGGCGAACCGCACGCCTTCGACCGCGCACATGCCGTCGACCTCGTGCAGCTGACCTCGTTCATCGGCGCGACCCAACCCGATCTCGTGGAGCCGCTCGGGCTCGACGAGGACTCCCCGACCCGCCGGAAGTTCCTCGCCCGCATCCAGGGAGAGATCACCAAGCACGGCGTGGTCGTGGTGCTCCGCAACGGTGTCCAGCACGGGCCGCATAGCGTCGACCTGTTCTTCCCGACACCCACCCCGGGCAACGCCCGCGCCGCCGACCTGTTCGCCGGGAACCGGTTCTCGGTCACTCGCCAGCTGCACTACAGCGCGACCGAGACCGCTCTCTCCCTCGACCTGGTGATCTTCGTCAACGGTCTGCCGCTCGCGACGTTCGAGCTGAAGAACAACATCACCAAGCAGACCTTCGACGACGCCGTCGAACAGTACAAGCGCGACCGTGATCCGCGCGAGCTCATCTTCGGGTTCGGCCGGTGCATGGCGCACTTCGCCCTCGACGACCAGCAGGTGCGGTTCTGTACCCACCTCAAGGGCAAGAACTCCTGGTTCCTGCCGTTCGACCGCGGCTGGAACGACGGCGCCGGCAACCCGCCCAACCCGTCGGGCGTCAAGACCGACTACCTGTGGCGGCGCATCCTCACCCCGGCCGGCCTCGCCGACATCATCGAGAACTACGCCCAGATCGTCACGATCAAGCACCCGAAGACCCGCAAGAGGAGTTCGGCGCAG
>JALYQB010000240.1 GCA_030856045.1 Actinomycetota bacterium | reverse complement strand
ACGTCGAGGCGCGGCAGCGCGAACAGCGCCCCGGGCAGGTCCGCGTCGGCGGCCGCCAGCACGGCACCGGGCTCACTGTCCGAGACGACGTGCGCCAGCTCGCGCTCCCCTGCCTTCGGGTTCAGCGGCACCACCGGCACCCCGGCGGTCAGCGCACCGGCAACCGCTACCGCGGTGTGCAGTGTCGGGGTGCCCCAGACGGCGACGCGGCGCAGGCCCGCGACCTGCTCCGCGACGGTCGCGGCCGCGGCCGCGAGCTCGGCATGGGTGAGCGCACCCTCCGGGAAGCGGAGCGCGGGAGCGCCGCTGGGATGGGGAGGTGTCGGCAACAGCGGCATGGCGCTCTCTCGACCGGGACGGGCCGCTCCACCGTAACGCGGGTGGCTCCCGGTGCCCTGACTGTCAGCACGTGCGGGGGAAGAACGCCACCGTGCTGTACCGGGGGGCTCCCGGTTGCAGTACCAGCCCGCAAGCTATGACGATGGTCCGAGTGTTCGGCGCAGGTCCCGATTCAAGGCGGTTGGCATGAGGCACAAGCGGTTGACGTTCGCGCTGGCGGCACTCCTGACGATCGTGTTGACGAGCTGCGCGCCGGCCCCATCCGGGCCCGTGTCGAGGGACAGCTCGCCGACGATGCCCACTCCGGCGGCGCTGACGCCTTCGGAATACCAGACGGTGCTGCAGCAGAGCGGCGCGGCGCTTGATTCAGCGCTGCGGCAGGTCGCTCAGGCACCGACATACGAGGCGACCGCGACGGAGGTCACGACGGCCGGGACCGTCGTCAGCGAGGTGGTGGCCGACCTCGGCCAGCCCGTTCCCCCCGTCGCTGTACGCGCGACTCACCGCGACCTGGTCGCCGCCATGCGGGAGTTCGCCACCGATCTGGCTGGGGTGGAGGATCAGGTGGCCTCGCTGCAGCTGTGCGCTGCGCCGTCGGTCATCGCCACGTTGAGCACCGCACCGAGCATGGAACGGCTCCGACAAGCCGCAGCTGATCTGGGCTCACCGAGCAGCGGGCAGCCTTACGCCTGGGGAGAGTTCCTCCCCGCACCGACGCCGCTGTCGGAGCACCGGCTGGGCAACGGCCAGCTCGCCACCGACCAGCGCGGCGGCGGCGAAGGCGAGCTCGAGGTCGAGAACGGCACTGACCAGGATGCCGTGGTCAGCCTCTCCCAGGCTGGAAACACGATCCTCGGCGTGTACGTCACTGCGGGGCAGACCGCCACCGCCGTGGGCATCCCCGACGGCGTCTACGACCTTTTCTACCACTCCGGCGCCGGTTGGGACGAACAGCTGAGAACGTTCACCCGCGCTTGCGAGTTCTCTCGCTTCGACGACCCCGCCGAGTTCTTCACCATCGAGACTGCTGGTGGGATTGAGTACACGATCCAGGAGCTCACCCTGCAGCCAGTGGTAGGCGGCAATGCCGCCGTCAGCCAGGTCGATCCCGAAGCGTTTCCGAAGTAGGGCCTCCCCGGCCGGGGACGGGCGGTTCATACGCCGTCACCGGCGCGACGGCTTCCGGCCGCGTCCCGGTTCCGCGGCAGACTCCTGCAGATGGGAACGTCGATCGCCGAACCCGGTCTGCCGCTCGCGCTCGTGGGCGTCGCGCTCGTGGCCATCGCCGTGGTCGTCAGCGCGGCGGGCAAGCTGGGACACGCGGGCGGGGTGGTGCGGGCGGCACTGCGGGCGACGCTCCAGCTCGCCGCCGTGTCCGCCCTGATCGCCGTCGTGCTGATGCGCCTGGACACCTCGGCGGCGTTCGTGGCGCTCATGCTGGGGGTCGCGATCGCGACCAGTGCGAAGCGCAGCCAGGCGGGACGGTCGGGGTGGTGGGTCGGCGTGGCGATCGCGGCCGGCGCCGTGCCGGTGCTGCTGCTGATCCTCGCGTCGGGGGCGGTGCCGCTACGGGGGGTGGCGGTGGTGCCGATCGGCGGCATCGTCATCGGCGGCGCGATGACAGCCACCACGCTGGCCGCGCGCCACGCACTGAACGCGGTGCGGGATCGCCACGGGGAGGTGGAGGCGGGCATGGCGATCGGGCTCACCGACGCCGACGCGCGCCGCGAGGTCACCCGCCCGGCCGCGGCCGATGCGATGCTGCCCGCACTGGACCAGACCCGCACCGTGGGCGTGGTGACACTGCCGGGCGCGTTCGTCGGGATGCTGCTGGGCGGCGCGTCGGCGATCGAGGCCGGCTCGGTGCAGCTGCTGGTGCTGCTCGCGCTGCTCGCGGCGCAGGCGATCGCGGTGGTCGGGGTGGCCGAACTCGTCGCCACCGGCCGCCTCACTCGTGAGCGGGTCGCGGAGGCGCCCTGACTGCGGGTGGAACGTCGCGGCGCAGCGCGGCCTTGTCCACCTTCCCGGTGGCGTTACGCGGCAGGGCCTCCACCACGCGGACGTGCCGGGGGACGGCGTGCGCGGCCATGCGGTCCCGGACGTAGGAGCGCAGCGCGGTGGCGTCCACGGTCTGCCCGGCCGCGGCCACCACGCATACCGCGACGGCCTCACCCGCCAGCGCATCGGGGACGCCGAACACCGCCGCCTCCGCGACCGCGGGGTGGCTCGCGAGCAGCGCCTCGAGCTCCGCGGGGTACACCTTCACGCCACCCCGGCTGATCATGTCCTTGGCCCGCCCTACGAGGGACACGTAACCGTCCGCGTGCAGCCGCGCGAGGTCGCCGGTGCGCAGCCACCCGTCGGTGATCGCGGCGGCCGTCGCGGCCTCGTCACCGAGGTAACCGGGGGTGACCACGGGACCCCGCACCGCCAGCTCCCCCACCTCACCGGCCGCCCCGGCCACCCGCACGGCCACGCCGGGCACCGGGCGCCCCACGGTCCCGGTACGCCTGCCGACGTCCGCGTCCGGCAGGCAGGTGATCATGCCACCGGTCTCCGACATCCCGTAGATCTCGTACAGCGCCGTGGCGGGCAGCCGCTCGCGCAGCGCGGCGACGGTCCACGCGGGCATCGGCGCGCCGCCGTAGTACGCCGCGCGGAGCCCGGGGAGCTCGGCCCCGGTGAAGCCCGGTTCCCGCAGCAGCAGCTCGAACACCGAGGGCACCACGTCGATCACCGTCACGCCGTCCTCCCGCACCGATTGCATCAGCCCTGCGGGGGTGAACCGGGGCAGCAGGACCGCGGAGCCGCCCGCGAGCAGGAAAGGTGTGAGCTGCGAGACGTGCCCGGACACGTAGTAGAAGGGCAGGTGGATGGCGGTGCGGTCGTCCGCGGTGAGCGTCAGCAGGTCCCGGTAGGAGCCCGCGACGGTCATCGTCAGCCGGTGGGTGAGCATGGCCGCCTTGGGCCGTCCCGTGGTGCCCGACGTATAGACGACGGCGTAGACGTCCTCGGGCGCGGGCGGCGCGACGCCCACCCGCCACGGTTCCCGGCGGCCGGTGAGGTGGTCACCGACGGGCCGCACCGCGGCGGGGGTGCCTGCCTCGCGCGCCCGGTCGAGGAACTCGTCCGAGGCCAGCACGAGACGGGCGCCGGAGTGCTCGAGCAGGTAGCGCCACTGCGGCGCCTGCAGCGGGGTGGGCAGCCCGACGAAGACGAACCCGCTGCGCGCACATGCGTAGATCGCGACCGCGACGTCGATGCCGTTGCGCAGCGCCACGGCGAGCCGGTCGCCCGGTCGCAGGCCCTCCTCGGCGAGGCGCAGCGCGGCCCCCTCCACCAGCTCGGCGAACCCCCGGTGCGTCACGGTGGTGGCGCCGTCGAGCAGCAACGGCCGGTCCGCGAACGTGGCTGCGGCACCGGCAAGGCAGTGCACCAGGGTCGGCGGCACGTCCGCTGCGACGGGCGGCCCTGACACGATCACGACGACACGATCACGACGCGACGGGCTCCAGCCTGCCCCACTCGTCGAGCCTGCGCAGGGTCGCGACGCGCACGGGTTGGCTCTGCGCGTGCACGAGCTGGTGGGAGGCGGCCCGCAGCAGCCGCTGTGCCGGGTCGTCGAGGCCGAACGCGGCGCCGCCGCGGCTGGTGACCAGCGTGGTCGCGGCCTGCATGCCCTGCAGCAGGGCATCGGCCCGCACCGTGAGCCGCTCCGGGACACGCTCGGCCGGCGGCACCTCATCGATCAGCCGGTAGGCGCGCTCACGGGTCGCGAGCATGCCGCCGAGCAGCCGCTCCGCGACCTCCGGCGCGCGCTGGGCGGCGAGCTCCAGCGCCGCGAGCCCGATGCCGAACGTCGAGGGCTGCACGTTCGCGTTGCGCGCGTCGTCACCCTCCTGCCAGTCGGGGTAGGGCAGCCGCGCCACCACGTCCTCGTCGCGCACGATCAGGTCCTCCACCTGCAGGCCGACGGTCCGCGTGGCCTCCATCGCGGCGAGTGAGAGCTCACCGGTGCTCCGCAGCCCCGCGCCGTCCGCGGCGGGCACCAGCGCGAACAGCGCCTCCCCGTCCTCGGTGAGGGCGCCGACCAGCACGACGTCGAGGAGGCCCCAACCGGTGCACCACGGCTGGCGCCCGCTGACGCGGTAGCCACCGGCCACCCGCTCCGCGCGCACGCTCGGCGCCGCGGACCGCAGGTGCGAGAACGCGACCCCGGCGTAGGCGCGGCCGGCGCAGAGATCGGGTAGCCAGCGGCAGGCGAGCGCGGTGTTCTCGCTCGCCGCCAGCATCGCCACCACCGGGCCGTGCTGGAACCAGACGAACCACACCTGCGGGTCCGAGCCCGCGAGCAGCTCGGCCACCCGGCGGCGCAC
>JALYQB010000165.1 GCA_030856045.1 Actinomycetota bacterium | reverse complement strand
GGCTGGAAGCGGCGCTCGAGGGCCGCGTCCTTCTCGAGGTGCTTGCGGTACTCGTCGAGCGTCGTCGCGCCGATCGTCTGCAGCTCACCGCGGGCGAGCATAGGCTTGAGGATGCTGGCGGCGTCGATCGCGCCCTCGGCGGCGCCCGCACCCACGAGGGTGTGGAGCTCGTCGATGAACAGGATGATGTCGCCGCGGGTGCGGATCTCCTTGAGGACCTTCTTCAGCCGCTCCTCAAAGTCACCGCGGTAGCGGCTGCCGGCGACGAGCGCGCCGAGGTCGAGGGTGTACAGCTGCTTGTCCTTGAGCGTCTCGGGCACCTCGCCCTTGATGATGTTCTGCGCCAGACCCTCGACGACGGCGGTCTTGCCGACGCCGGGCTCGCCGATCAGCACCGGGTTGTTCTTGGTGCGCCGCGACAGCACCTGCATGATCCGCTCGATCTCCTTGCCGCGCCCGATCACCGGGTCGAGCTTGCCCTCCCGGGCACTCGCGGTGAGGTTGCGGCCGAACTGGTCGAGTACGAGCGACGACGACGGGGTGCCTTCGCCGCGGCCACCGCCGGTCTCCGCCGGCTCCTTGCCCTGGTAGCCGGACAGCAGCTGGAGCACCTGCTGCCGCACCCGGTTCAGGTCGGCGCCGAGCTTGACCAGCACCTGCGCCGCGACGCCTTCGCCCTCGCGGATGAGCCCGAGCAGGATGTGCTCGGTGCCGATGTAGTTGTGCCCGAGCTGCAGCGCCTCGCGCAGCGAGAGTTCGAGCACCTTCTTCGCCCTCGGCGTGAAGGGAATGTGGCCCGAGGGGGCCTGCTGGCCTTGGCCGATGATCTCCTCGACCTGCTGGCGTACGCCCTCCAAGGCGATGCCCAGAGACTCGAGGGCCTTGGCCGCGACGCCCTCGCCCTCGTGAATCAGACCCAGCAGGATGTGCTCGGTGCCGATGTAGTTGTGGTTGAGCATCCTGGCCTCTTCTTGGGCCAGGACGACCACCCGCCGTGCGCGGTCGGTGAACCTCTCGAACATGTGCACTCCTGACTGCTGCGCCGTCGGCCGTGCACCGGAATCCACCGGCACGCGCCGTACCACCACTGTAGCTGCCGGGCGGTGAACACTGCGTCGCTCGGAACACTGCGTCACTCGAACACTGCGTCGCGCGCAGCTGACCCCGGCACTGGTCTCCAACGTGCCGTACCGGGGTCGGATTCCGCACGCCGGAGGTGGGTCCGTCCGCTCAGGGTGAACGCCTCGGGCCCGCTGCGCACCCCCCGCCCGGGTGATGTTGTGCCCGCCGCTGTCGTCCACCGCCGCCCATCCACCTAAGGTTAGGCAAGCCTGCGTCACAGACGGCGAGAGAGGAAGTGCTTGGTGCGACCGACGGTGACGGGGCCGACGGCGGTGGCGGCGCGATCGGTCCGCCACGCAAGAGCGCACCCCCTCGCCGCGTCCGTCGGCGCCGCGGACCGGGCGGTCGACTGGGTGTCGTTCGTCCTCGACGACGTGTGTGGCGGGCAGTGGCACCGCTGCGAGCGCGTGCTGCGCGACCCCGACTTCTTCGCCGCCTGGCGGGCGACCCTCGCGGCGCGGCTGAGCGAGCAGTACGGCGAGGTGCCGGAGCGCACGTCTGCGGGCTATGTCCTGCAGTGGTACCTGGGCGTTCCCGCGCATGTCGGCGCGATGCTGTTCCACTTCGCGCGGCGGGTACCGTCGCTGGAGCCGCGGCGGCTCGCGTTCCGGTTGGAACCGGCGTGCGTCGAGGCCGTCGCACTGCGCCCCGGGACGTTCTGGTGCCTGCCCGGCGACCTGGACGCCGCGCACCCCGACGCGATCGTGGTGGCCGACGACGTCGAGCTCGGGCGCGTCCTGCGCCTGCAGGTCGTCGGGCATGCCGCGCGGTTCCTGGGCGTCTTCGGCCCCACCGTGCGCTTCGGCCGTCACACCCTGTGGGCCGCGGTGACCGACGTGATCGACGCCGGCCTGCTCCGGGCGGGACGGGCCCGCGGCGACGAGGCAGCGGGGGCGGCCGACGCGCGGCTGGTGCTCGCCGAGCGGTTCGCACCCCTGACGTCCGCCTCGACGGCCCACACCGTCACCGACGAGCACGGCTGCACGCACTGGACCCGCCAGCGCGGTTCGTGCTGCTTCCACTACGCGCTTCCGGGCGCGCCCAAGGCCTGTGTGACATGCCCGCGGGTGGACGACGCCGAGCGCGTCGGTATCCTCGGCAAGCTCGGGGGAAACTGACCCCCGGCGGAAGCGCGGGAGATAATGTCGGCCGGTGTCCGGTCCTCAGATCGCAGCGCTCGCGGTCGTGCTCGCCGTGCTGCTGCTGCTCGCGGTCTCCGGGGCGCCCGCCATCCGGGCCAGGCTGTCCGCCGCGGCCGGACCCGACCCTGATGCGCTGGATACCGGGCCGGACGACCGGCCGCTCGCCGCGGTGGTCGTCAACCCGACGAAGTTCGACGACCTCCCGCCGGTGCGGGCGCAGGTCTCCGACGTCTGCACGGAGCTCGGCTGGGCCGAGCCGTTGTGGCTGGCGACGACCGAGGCCGATCCCGGCACGGGGCAGACCGAGCACGCGGTGGCCGCAGGCGCCGACGTGGTGCTCGCGTGCGGCGGCGACGGCACCGTGCGGACCGTGGCGCAGGTGCTGGCAGGCACCGGCGTCGCGATGGGACTGCTGCCCGCAGGCACCGGCAACCTGCTCGCCCGGAACCTCGACATGCAGCTCGACGACATCGCGGGCGCCACCCGTATCGCGCTGACCGGGGACGACCGTCCGGTGGACGTCGGGCGGGTCCTCGTGGACGACGAGGCAGACGAGCGGGTCTTCCTCGTCATGGCGGGCATGGGCTTCGACGCGACGATCATGGCGAGCACTCCTGAGAAGCTGAAGGCGCGGGTCGGGGTGCTGGCCTACGTGATCGCGGGGCTGCGGGCGTTGAAGGGGCACCAGGCGCGGGTGTCGCTGGAGGTCGACGGCGCACCGGCGCGGCAGCGGCGCATCCGCACGATCGTGGTCGGCAACTGCGGGCGGCTGCTCGGCGGGCTGGTACTCATGCCGACGGCAGAGCTCGACGACGGGCTGCTCGACGTGGTCGCCATCGCCCCGAAGGGGATCATGGGCTGGCTCGCGGTCGTGCTGCGCGTGGTGACCAGGCGTCGCCAGGGCCACCGGCGGGTCGAGCACTGGCAGGTCAAGACCATCACGATCACCGCCGACTCGCCGCAGCAGGCACAGCTCGACGGCGACCCGATCGGCGATGCCACGGTGATGGCGCTGCACGCCGACCGCGGGGCGCTGGTCGTGCGGGTCCCGGCGGGCAGGGCGAACCGGGCATGAGTTCCGTCCACCCGGTGCCGGAGACCGAGCTGATGTCCGGCGAGCTGCTCTCCGCGGACGACGTCTGGCATACCGTCCGGCGCCACGGGAGCTGGGCCCTGGTGCGGGACGCGCTCCTGCGGTTCCGCTACGGCGACGGGTTCAGCCACGCCCGGGGCTTCGCGCTGCAGCTCGCACTCGCCGTGGTGCCACTGATCATCGCCGGCGCGGGCCTGTCGACCGCGCTGGGCGCCGAGTCGCTCGGCGAGGTCGTCGCGCGCACCGTCGTCGCGGTCTCCCCCGGCAGCAGCGACGCGCTCGTCCAGGACGCGGTCAGCGGTGGGGTGGAGGGTCCGGACGCAGCGGACGACGATGCGGGCGAGCTCGCCCTCTCACTCGGGCTGGTCACCGCGTTCCTCGCGCTCGCCTCGGCGTTCGCGCAGTTCGAACGGGGCGCGAACCGCATCTACGGCACCAAGCGCGACCGTCCGCTGCTGCGCAAGTACACTCGCGCCGCGCTGCTGACGGCCACGGCCGGGGTGGCGCTCGCCGTCGGCCTGCTGCTCATCGTCGCCGGGGAGCCGTTCGGCGACGCCATCGAGGTGGTCTACGGCCGGGGGGACGCCGCCGAGACGGTGTGGGACGCGGTGCGCTGGCCGATCGGGCTGCTCGCACTGGTCGTCGCCGTCGCGGTGCTGTTCAAGTACGCGCCCCGGCGGCGGCAGCCCGGGCTGACGTGGCTCGCCGTCGGCGCCGCGGCCACGGTCACCGGGTGGCTGGCAGGGTCGGGACTGCTCGCGCTGTACGTCGCGGAGTCCGGCAGCTTCGACGACACCTACGGGCCGCTGACGGCCGTGATGGCGCTGCTGCTGTGGGCGTACATCACCGGCATCGCCCTGCTCGTCGGCATCGCGCTCGCCGCCCAGCTGGAGGCGGTGCGCGCCGGTTTGCCGCAGCCGCTGCTGCCCGACAGCGATGACGACGGCATACCGGACATCCTCGACGAGCACCCCGACTCGCCACGGCGGTGACTGGTATCCGCGGAATCGACGCCCCGTCGCTGTGCCCGACGAGGACAGGGCAGTGCAGGCCCAGCGCGTCGAGGACCTGCCCGAAGGCCACCGATCGACCCTTCCCCTGCGTTGTAAGGTGAGCCTCACCTAGGCCATAGAGGAGTACCCATGCAGCAGCGGAACACGTTCGTCGCGGCCGTCCTCGGCCTCGCGCTGCTGGCCACCGCGTGCGGTGCGGACGACGGTGCGGGGACGCGTGGTGGCGAAGCGAGCTCCTCGGGCAGCCTCGCCGACCAGGACCTGAGCGGCGGCACCGAGAACCCGCTCGTGCTCGACGCGGTCAGCGAGTACGAGACCTATGTCGCAGCGCAGGTCGACGAGCTGATCATCCTCACCCGCACGTTCACCGACGCGGTGCGGGCAGGCGACCTCGCCGCCGCGCAAGCCGGCTTCGCCCCGTCGCGCGAGCCGTGGGAGCGCATCGAGCCCGTCGCCGGGCTGATCGAGGACATCGACGGGGCGGTCGACGCGCGGGTGGACGACTTCGCCAGCGTGGCCGACCCGGAGTTCACCGGGTGGCACCGGCTCGAGTACCTCCTGTTCGAGCGGCAGACCACCGAGGGCGGCTCGCCGTTCGCCGACCAACTCGACGCCGACCTCGCCAGGCTACAGCGCGAGCTGCCCGGGCTCGAGGTGCCGCCGACCGCGGTCGCCATCGGTGCCGCGGAGCTCATCGAGGAGGTCTCGCAGGGTAAGATCACCGGCGAGGAGGACCGCTACTCGAAGACCGACCTCTGGGACTTCGGGGCGAACGTCGAGGGCGCGCAGGTCGTGATCGACGAGCTCCGGCCGGCGCTGGCGCGGGCGGATCCGGAGCTGCTCGCGGAGATCGACGGCGGCTTCGCGGCGTTGACCGCCTCCCTCGCGCCGCTGCGCCAGGGTGACGGTTGGGTGCTGTACTGCCAGCAGGACGACCCGTTCCCTTCGTCGCGCTGCGCGGGGGTGACCGTCGACGGCGCCACCGTCGACCGGTTGAAGGCCGATCTCGCGAGCCTCTCCGAGGACCTCGCGCTGGTCGCAGGCGCACTGGGGCTCCGGTGACGGGCGCGGTCTCGCGGCGCGCGTTCGTCACGGGCGCGATGGCCACCGGTGCCCTGGGCGCGGGTGCCGGGCTCGTCGGCTGCACGGCACAGGGGGCCGACGCGAGCCCGCGGTTCCTCCCCTTCTTCGGCCGTCATCAGCCGGGGATCACCGCCCTGCCGGTGCCGAAGCTCGGGCTGATGGCTGCCTTCGCCGTGCAGTCCAGGGACCGGGCGGAGCTGGCGCGGATGCTCGAAGCGCTCACCGACGAGGCTCGGGCCCTCATGTCCGGTGACCCGCCGGTGCGCCGCGATCCCGCCTACCCGCCCGTCGACTCCGGCCTGCTCGGTGCCGAACCGCCTGCCGACGACCTGTCCGTCGTGGTCAGCGTCGGGGCCTCGCTCTTCGACGACCGCTTCGGCCTGGCCGACCGCCGCCCCACCGAGCTGGTCACCATGCAGTTCCTCGCGAACGACCGGCTCGACCCCGCCCGCAGCCACGGCGACCTGCTGCTGGCGCTGGAGGCGGGTCACGCGGACACCCTGCAGTTCGCCCTACGCCAACTCATGCGCCGCACCCGGGGGGACCTGGTGCTGCGGTGGCTGACGGACGGGTACTCCCGCGGCGCGGGGGACGCAGGCGGCGGCACGGCGCGCAACCTGCTCGGTTTCAAGGACGGCACGGCGAACCTCGACCCCGCCGACGACGGGCTGCTGGACCGGCACACCTGGGTCGCCGCCGGGGACCCGGAGCCCGCATGGACGACAGGCGGGTCGTACCACGTGGTGCGGCTGATCCGGATGCTCGTCGAGTTCTGGGACCGCACGCCGCTCGCCGAGCAGGAGGCGCTCATCGGGCGGCACAAGGACACCGGCGCCCCGCTCGGCCGCGGCAGCGAGACCGACCTGCCCGACTTCGGCGACGACCCGCAGGGCGAGATCACGCCGCTCACCGCGCATATCCGGCTGGCCAACCCGCGCACCCCCGAGACACGGCAGAACCTGATCTTCCGGCGAGGCTTCTCCTTTGCCAGGGGCTTCGACGCCGCCGGACGGCTGGACCAGGGGCTGGCGTTCGTGTGCTATCAGCGGAGCCTCGCGCGGGGGTTCCTCGCGGTGCAGGAGCGGCTGACCGGGGAGCCGCTGGAGGAGTACATCCGTCCGGAGGGCGGCGGGTTCTTCTTCGCCCTGCCCGGCGTCCCGTCGCCGGACCGCTTCCTCGGCGACGCGCTGCTGGACTGACCCCCGTGAGTGGCATTGCGAGTCATGACTAGCAATGCCACTCACGAGGGGGCTTACTTTGCTGGGCGTGGTCATTCAGGGGCGATAGCGCGGCCAGGGACCGCCCTCTGCAACCCATCGCCCACCCTGGCCTCGGTGGAGCGTCACGCTTCGTGGTCGACGCCGAGCATGACGGATACCCGGCGGCTGACCGGACGGCAAGAGTGTGCCGCTCAGCCTGGGTCGCCGGTAGGCACGCACGGATGGCGGTGGCGGTGGCCGATCGGGATCACCAGCGGCGTGCCGGACACCGGATCGGAGATCACTTTGGCCTCGAGACCGAAGACGTCGGACAGCAGTTCCACGGTGAGCACCTTCGCGGGCGTACCCTGCGCCGCGATCGCGCCGTCGCGCATCGCGACCAGGCGCCCGGCGTAGCGCGCGGCGAGGTTGAGGTCGTGGAGCACCATCACCACGGTCCGGCCGGTCTCGGCGTGCAGCCGCTCGACCAGGTCGAGCACGTCGATCTGGTGCGCCAGGTCGAGGAACGTGGTCGGCTCGTCGAGCAGCAACAGGTCGGTCCCCTGCGCGAGTGCCATCGAGATCCACGCCCGCTGCCGCTGCCCGCCGGAGAGCTGGTCGACGGGTCGCTCCGCAAGGTCCAGCATGTCGGTCCAGGTCAGCGCCTCCGCGACGGCGTCCTGGTCCGACGACGACCACTGCCGATACCACGCCTGGTGCGGGTGCCGCCCGCGGGACACCAGGTCCGCGACGGTGAGCCCCTCCGGCGCGATCGGTGCCTGCGGCAGCACGCCGAGTACCTTGGCCACCTCCCGGGTCGGGATGCGGTCGATGCGCTTGCCGTCCAGCAGCACCTGGCCCGCCGACGTCGGCATCAGCCGGGCCAGCGCGCGCAGCAACGTGGACTTGCCGCAGCCGTTCGGCCCGATCACCGCCGTGATCGTGCCGTCGAGCACGTCGAGGTCGAGGCCGTCCACCACGACGTGGTCCCCATAGGCGAGGCGCACCCCCGCCGCGTGCAACCGCACCGCGGTCGCGGTCGGCTGATCCGTCGTGATGGTCATATCCGCATCTCCCTCGCACCGCGGGCCAGCAGGTACAGCAGGTACGGGGCGCCGAGGACGGCCGTGACGATGCCGACCGGGAGCTCGACGGTCCCCAGCGCGGTCCGCGCCACGACATCGGCGGTGACGGTGAGGGCCGCACCGATCGTCGCCGACGCGAGGAGCGGGGGCCGCGACGCACGCGCCAGCCGCACCGCGAGCTGGGGCGCGACCAACGCGACGAACACGATCGGCCCCGCCGACGCGGTGGCGATCGCGGCGAGCCCGACGGCCACCAGCAGCAGCGCCGTGCGGGCACGGTTCACCCGGACCCCGAGCCCACGGGCGGTGTCATCACCGAACTGCAGCGCACCGAGCACGAACACCAGCAGCAGCGCGGCAGGGACCAGGACGAGCAGCGCGAGGCTGACGGGAACGACGTGCTCCCACCCGCGCGCGTTGAGACTGCCGTTGAGCCACACCGTCGCGCGTCCGGCATCGGTGACGTCGGCGATGATGAGCAGCCAGGACGTCGCGCTGACGAGCACGGCGTTGATGCCGATGCCGACCAGGACGAGGCGGTAGCCCTCGATCCCCTTGCGGTAGGCGAGGACATAGATCACCACCGCGGCGAGCAGGCCCCCGCTCAGCGCCGCCACCGGCACTCCCACCTCGGCGACGAGCCCGCTGGCGGCACCGTAGGAGCCACCGAGAACGATCACGAACACGGCACCGGTGCCGGCACCGGCCGTGATGCCGATGATGTCCGGGCTGGCCAGCGGGTTGCGCGAGACCGTCTGGGTGATCGCTCCGGACACCGCCAGCGCCGCCCCGACCAGCGCGCCCGTCAGCGAGCGGGGGAGCCGCAGCTCCAGCACGATGAACTGCTGCGCGTCCGCCCCGCCGCCGAGCAGCACGCGGAGCACTTCGAGGACGCTGATCGGGTACTCGCCGCGGCCGATGTTCGCCGCCATCGCGACCACGGTCACCGCGAGGCCCAGCGCCGCGACGAGCATGGAACGCGGTCGCCACACGCCGGAGAACCGGCGACCGAGGCGCAGCGACGGCCGGCCGGGGACCCGCGGTGGGGACGCGGTGGTCGTCATAGCGTCATCAACCTCCTCCGGCGCACCAGTGCGATGAAGAACGGCGCTCCCACGATCGCGAGGACGATGCCCACCTGCAGCTCACCCGGTCGCGCCACGACCCGGCCGACCACGTCCGCGAGCAGCATGAGGACCGCGCCGAGCAGTGCGGAGTACGGCAGCAGCCAGCGGTGGTCCGGCCCGCCGAGGTACCGGCCGATGTGAGGGACCACCAGGCCGAGGAATGCGATGGGACCCGCCGCAGCGACCGCCCCGCCGGCGAGCAGGGTGATCGCCGCCACCCCCACGATTCGGGTGACGACGACGGACTGCCCGAGCGACCGCGCGACGTCCTCGCCCAGTGACAGCGTGTTGAGTGCCGGCGCGTTGGCCAGGGCGAGCAGGACGCCGGCGGCGAGGAAGGGGAGCACCTGGACGATGAGCTCGGGCCCCCGCCCGGCGAGCCCGCCGACGACCCAGAACCGGTACACGTCGAGGGTCTGCTGGTCGAGCAGGACGAGCGCCTGCACGAGGGCGAGCAGGAACACGGTCACCGCCGTACCGGCCAGCGCCAGGGTGACCGGGGTCGTCGCACCCTGCCCGAGCGAGCCGATCACGAACACCACCACGCTGGCGACGAGCGCGCCTGCGAAGGCGAACCAGATGAACCCGTACGCGCTCGTGATGCCCAACGTGTAGATCGCGACCACGACGGCGAACGCGGCGCCCGCGTTGACGCCGAGGATCCCAGGCTCGGCCAAGGGGTTGCGGGTGTGACCCTGCATCAGCGCGCCCGCGAGCCCGAGGGCCACCCCGACGAGGATGCCGAGCACGGTCCGGGGGATCCGCAGGGCCCGCACCACGATGTCGTTCTCCCCGCCGGCAGGGTCGACCAGCGCAGCCCACACGTCACCGAGGGGGATCG
Organism: Actinomycetota bacterium; assembly: GCA_030856045.1. Classification (GTDB taxonomy): domain Bacteria; phylum Actinomycetota; class Actinomycetes; order Mycobacteriales; family Pseudonocardiaceae; genus JALYQB01. Next base: position 4,490 of record JALYQB010000165.1, on the reverse strand, counting down.
GCTTCGCCCCGACGGCGACGGACAGCAGCGCGCACGCCACCACTGCCGCGACGAGGACGAGCAGGAGCGCCACGCGCCGCAGGTGGAGGGCGCGGAGCCCGCTGTGGCGTCCTGCGCCGGCGCGCGCCGCCGGAGCTGTGCTCGTCGTCGTCACGGGGGCGTGCTCCCTTCGCTCCAGGCATCACACGGTGGCGGACTCGACCGTGTGCTGTCGGTCGCGCAGCGCGTCCGCCAGTACAGGGTGAGGACAGGCTAACCGAAGGAAGCGGTGCGGCGGAGTGAGGGGCTCGCAGTTACGGGCCACGCTCGGGGTCGGTTCCGAACAGGCCGTGACATGCCGATGCCGCCCGATCCCGGGGGATCGGGCGGCGCCGGGGCTGGGGTCAGTTCTCCTTGTGATACGCCTCGAGCACATCCGACGGGATGCGACCGCGGTCGGAGACCGCCATGCCGCGCTTGCGGGCCCAGTCCCGGATCGCGGCGTTCTGCTCGCGGTCGACCGACGCCCGTCCGCCACCACTACCGGCGCTGCGACTCGTGGCACGCGTCGTCCGGCGCCTGCCACCCGAACGGCGCGCGTGCCCCACGTACTCGGCGACGGCGTCACGCAGTTTCCCGGCGTTGCCGGAAGACAGGTCGATCTCATAGGAGACACCGTCGACACCGAACTCGACGGTCTCGTCCGCGGTACCTCCGTCGAGGTCATCGACCAAGGTCACGGTTGTTTTCTGCGCCATGGGCGGCGTCCTCTCTCGAGCTGAACTTGGGGAGCAGAGGCACAACACCTCTGCTTGCGCGCAAGGTTAGCGTACATTCGTCGCATGGAACAATCGAGGGGCGGTTCCACGTCATTCGGGACGGCCGAGGGGGAACCGGATGGTCTCCCGGATACCCGCACCGGTGAGCGCCATGAGCAGCCGGTCGACCCCCATTCCCATCCCGCCACTGGGTGGCATTCCGTACTCCATCGCTCGCAGGAAGTCCTCGTCGAGTCGCATGGCCTCGGGGTCACCCGCGGCGGCGAGCACCACCTGCTCCTCGAAGCGCTCGCGTTGCACCACCGGGTCTACCAGTTCGGAGTAGGCAGTCACCGACTCGACGGAACGGATGTAGAGGTCCCACTTCTCTGCCAGGCCGTCGGCGCTGCGGTGCTGCCGGGTGAGCGGCGACGTGTCCACCGGGAAGTCCCGGACGAAGGTGGGCGCGTGCAGGTGCGGGACGACGAGGTGCTCGAACAGCTCGTCGATCAGCTTGCCCGGCACCCACGCGGGAGCGGGGTCGAGGCCGACCCGCTGGGCGTGCCTGCGCAGCACCGGGAGGTCGGTGTCCGGGCCCACCGGCTCACTCAGCGCGTCGGACACCGCGCCGTAGAGGGGTGAGCTGTGACCATTCACCGCCGATGTCGTAATCGCCGCCGTCCGCGAGCCGGACCACCCGGGAACCGAAGACGTCGTCGGCGACCTGCTGGTACAGCGACCGCGTGAGTTGCGCCATACCGTCGTAGTCGGTGCAGGCCTGGTAGGTCTCGAGCATCGTGAACTCGGGCGAGTGCGTGGAGCCCACCCCCTCGTTGCGGAACACTCGGTTCAACTCGTACACGCGCTCGATCCCGCCGACCACGCAGCGCTTCAGGCACAGCTCCGGCGCGATCCGCAGGTACAGACCAAGGTCGAGCGCGTTCGAGTGCGTGACGAACGGGCGCGCCGCCGCCCCGCCGCGGCGCAGGTGCAGCATCGGCGTCTCGACCTCGACGAACGCGCGGGAGTGCAGCGCCGAACGCAACGAGTGCACCGCATCCGCGCGCAACCGGGCGATGCGCCGGGCATCGTCGCGCACGATGAGGTCGACGTAGCGCTGCCGCGCACGGGTCGCTTCCGCGAGCTCCTTGTGCACCACCGGCAGCGGGCGCAGTGCCTTCGCCGCCATCCGCCATTCCGACGCCTGCACGGACGATTCCCCGCGCCGCGACGAGATGACCTCACCCGTGATCGAGACGAGGTCACCGAGGTCGACCTCGGACTTCCACGCGGCGAGCGCGGCCGCACCGACGACGGGTCGGCGTGGCCGTCACGTCCTCACGCGGGTGGTACGGGCTCAGCGGGTGTTGCGCTCGTAGACCAGGCGCAGGCCGTCGAGGGTCAGGTGGGGGGCATGGTGCTGGATCGTGCGGCACTCCTCCAGCACCAGCGACGCGAGGCCGCCGGTGGCGATCACCGCCACGTCGTCGTGGCCGAGCTCGCCGACGATGCGGCTCACCAGGCCGTCCACCTGTCCCGCGAAGCCGTAGAGAATCCCGGACTGCAGGCACTCCACGGTGTTCTTGCCGATCACCGAGCGCGGTGCCGCGAGCTCCACCTTGACGAGCTGCGCCGCCCGGGCCGCCAGAGCGTCGACCGAGATGCCGATGCCGGGCGCGAACGCCCCGCCGAGGAACTCGCCCCGCGGGGACACGACGTCGATGTTGGTCGAGGTTCCGAAGTCGACGATCACGCACGCGGTGCCGTAGTGGTGGTGCGCGGCGAGGGTGTTCACCACCCGGTCGGCCCCTACCTCCTTCGGGTTGTCGACGAGCAGCGCGACGCCGGTCTTCACGCCGGGCTCGACGATGACCACCGGCATGTCCCGCCAGTAGCAGGCGAACATCGCCCGCATCGAGCGCAGCACCGCGGGCACCGTCGACAGTGCGGCAATCCCGGTGACCTGCTCCGCGAGTGGCCCCAACATCCCGCGGACGGCCAGCGCCAGCTCGTCCGCGGTCATCAGGGCTTCGGTGCGCATGCGCCAATCCCGCAGCAGCCGCGCCCCGTCGACCCCGTCGCCGCGGCCCTCGAAGAGGCCCAGCACGATGTTGGTGTTGCCGACGTCCAGGGCGAGGAGCACGGGCGGGGCCTCAGCCGGCAGCGTTGATCAGGGCGTCCAGCCGCGCGGCGTCGTCGGTCTCCGCGGTCGCCGCGCTGCCCGACCCGAGACCCGACCCCTCGGGTGCGCCGCCAGGGTCGGTGCCCTGCTCGACGATCTGGTTCGCGGTGTCCACGAACACGACCTTCGGGCGGTAGTGGCGCGCGGCCGCGTCGTCCATCGCCGCGTACGAGATCAGGATGACGAGGTCCTGCGGCTGCACCAGGTGCGCGGCGGCACCGTTGATCCCGATGACGCCGCTGCCCCGCGCGCCAGGGATGACATAGGTCTCCAACCGCGCACCGTTGGTGACGTCCACGATCGCCACCTGCTCGCCCACGAGCAGGTCCGCGGCGTCCATCAGGTCCTCGTCCACCGTCACCGACCCGACGTAGTGCAGGTCGGCGTGAGTCACCGTCGCACGGTGGATCTTCGACTTCAGCATGGTGCGGAACATGGCGGACCTCCTCACTCAGATGTCGCTCTGCTGTGCCGCGGGCGGCCGGAGTGCCACGCCCACGTTGTCGATCAGGCGGGTGGTCCCCACCGTGGCGGCGACGAGCAGCCGCGCCTCCCCCGCCACCGGCGCCGGGCCCAGCGCCCGGTCCCGCAGGACGAGGTAGTCGAGCGCCACCGAGGGCTCGGTGTCCAGCACCACCCGTGCGGCCGCGAGCGCCCCCTCACCACCGCGCCCCCCAGCGTGCGCTCCCGCGGTCAGCGCCGCGGACAGCGTGACGGCGGCGCGGCGTTGCTGGGCGTCGAGGTAGACGTTGCGCGACGAGAGCGCGAGCCCGTCGCGCTCCCGCACCGTGGGGACACCGGCCACCTCGACGCCCAGCCGCAGGTCACGCACCATCCGGGTCACCAGCACGAGCTGCTGGTAGTCCTTCTCACCGAACAGCGCCCGGTCCGGCGCCGCGATGCCGAACAGCTTCGCGACGACGGTGAGCACGCCGGCGAAATGACCGGGACGGCTCGCGCCCTCGAGCTCGGTGCCGAGCGGTCCCGGCTGGACGGTGGTGGCCGAGCCGGGCGGGTACATCGCGGCGGCATCGGGCGTGAAGACGAGCTCGACGCCCTCGGCCTCGCACAGCGCGAGGTCGGCCTCGAGCGGCCGGGGGTAGCGGCTCAGGTCCTCGCCCGCGCCGAACTGCAGCGGGTTGACGAAGATCGAGACGACCGTGACGGCGCCGGGGACGCGCTTCGCGGTGCGCAGCAGCTCCCGGTGCCCGGCATGCAGTGCGCCCATGGTGGGCACGAGCACGATCCGCCTGCCGGTGGCGCGCAGCGCGCGGCTGATCCGCCCCAGCTCCGCGGGGTCGGAATGCACGGTGAGCCTGCCCGCGGCGAACCCGGTCACCGGCCCGGCTCCAGCACGGCGAGCACCGCGGCCGCGGCGTCATGGGACAGCAGACCCGCGCGCTCCGCCCGGAGCGCGGTCCGCACCGCCTGCACCCGGTAGGACTCGGCGAGTTCCGGCACCTCCTCGCCGAGCACCCGCAGGTGGGCCCGCACGGTGTCGACGTCGCCGCGCGCCACCGGCCCGGTCAGCGCCCGGTCGCCCTGACGCAGCGCGTTGTCCAGCGCGGCCT
>JALYQB010000148.1 GCA_030856045.1 Actinomycetota bacterium | reverse complement strand
GTGGGTTGTTTTTGATCTTCCGGAGGGTGGCGGCGATTCTTGTGTGGCCGGCCTGTCGTATGAGCCCGATCACGAGGTTGCGGATTCTCTGAACTTGATCTTCGTCGTTCAGGTGTTCGTCCGCTGCCCGGGGGTCCTCGGATCAGGGGCTGCGTGCGAGGGTGGGAAGTCCCAGGTCGGCTGTGCCTCGGCCGGGGGTGCGTCGTTCGATCTGGGCGAGTTTGTCCTCGGCGCCGATGAGGCTGATCTTGAGTCCGTCGACTTCGCCGAGCCAGCCTTCGCGTTCGGCTTCGGCGATTCGGTCGGTGAGGTTGTCCCGGATCTCTTTGAGACGGTCGTGTTGGGTGGGGTCGGGCCAGAGCATCGAGCAGCGGATGCAGGCATGTTCGTGGATGCACGGTGCGCCGAATGCCCGACCGCAGGTTCCGGTGGAGACCTTGCGGCGTTCGAAGTGGCCGAGGAACTCGGTCCATTCCTCATCGGTGGGGACGCGGTACTCCTCGCTGGGCCGTAGCGCTCGTCGACGTGCCAGGAACGCCAGGTGGGCTTGGATGGCCTCCTCGGGATAGACAGCCTTGTAGCCGAGGGTGACGTTGATGTCCCGGTGGCCTGCGATGATCTGCGCGATGTGCGGCGGCAGACCGGACATGATGGCGTCGGTGATGAACATCCGTCGGAAGTCGTGTGGGGTGAAGCTCAGGGGTCCACCGGTCTCGGGGTCGATCAGGGGGCTGTGCGCGAGAGCGGTGTTGAGGATGTTGCGGATCGCACCTGGGCAGATTCTGCGATGCTCGGTGCCGAGTCTGCGCTGGAACAGCCATGGGGCCGGCGCCAGCCACACGCATTCGGTGCGGTCGTAGGCAGGGATGACAGGGACCGCCGCGATGGCGCCGCGGACCCTGCGGATAATGCTGGACAAGACGTCGGCCAGCTCCGGGCTCACCACCAGGAGACGCTCGGAGTCGGTCTTGGACGGCGCGATCTGAAGTAGGGGGACGAGCTCACCGGTGCTGGGCAGGCGGTATTGCACGAGGCTGTGGTGAGTGATCTCCAGGAGCTCCTCGATCCGAACTCCGGTCGTTCTCAGGACCTCGACCGTGGCCCAGGCCCAGAACGCGAGATCTTCCTCCATCGCCAGGTCCCGCCGTTTGCCGGTGGCCGGGTCGTCGACCCAGACCTTGTCGGTGTGACGTTTGGTGATGGAGCGGGTGAAGATCTGCCCGGCGATGGTGAAGCAATCCCCGGGCGTGGTTCCGCGGGCCGCCTGTAGGAGTGCTTCGGTGGTCTTGCGCCGCTCGTCGACGACCCGCACCAGGGTCGGAAGAACGGGCAGCCGCCCGCGGGTGCGCGCATCCATGCGTGACTTGCGATGTCGAGCGGCCTTGCGCTGATTGATCTCTTCCTCGCCGATGGGGCAGAGCGCGACCCACTGTCCCCAGCGGGCGGGGTCTTCGAGCGCCCACTGGGCCAGGTCCAGGTAGAACGCCCGGACCGGTGTCAGGCATTGGCGGTAGCCGATCCGTTCCACGGTGTGGGTGGTCTTCTCACCGGCGACGGTGACCGTCTTCTGCCGGGTGCGCAGACGCTGCTTCCACGCGGTGGCGACCTCGGGTGCCAGGTGGAGGCTGTTGATGCCGTGATGGTGGCGTTCGAGGTCTTTCCAGAACACGTTTCCCAGGTCCGCGGCGAGGCTTCGCAAGCTGCTGTAGTCCAGCGCCGGTGCGCGTTCGCACAGGTAGTCCACCAGCAGGTCACGAACCGGCCGGCAGGCGAGGTCGAACCGGTCGATGAGCTCGGCGGGGGTGCGCTGACCGGCGCTGCGCAGCTCCTCCAGCCGTGGCGGCGCGTCCGGCCCCAGGATTCCCGACTGGTGCAACGCCCGATAGAACGCGATGCCGTGGGCCATCGGGCTGCGGTGGGCCGCGGACTCGGCGTCGAGCAGCTCCAGGACATCCCCGACGGTGACCTCGGCGATCATGCCGCCGTGGGTGGCGAGGACGACCGCGGCACGGTGCAGCGTGTGCCGTCCCGCCGCGGCGGGCAGGTGCCGGTCCCGATCGCTCACCTCCCGCAACCGGGCGAATCCCGCGGCGTCACGAGTTTGGGCCATGCCTCGAGCGAGGGCCCCGCCGCGGGGCACCGCGCGGACGAACCACGCGGTGCCC
>JALYQB010000126.1 GCA_030856045.1 Actinomycetota bacterium | reverse complement strand
ATGAGTCGAGTTTCGACTCCGCAGACCAACCCCGGCTTGCCGCGTTGATGTATCCGGATGCCCCGAGCTCGAAGTTCGACATGGCGGCCCGGTGGAACACGTGGGCGTTTTTCTTCGCTGATTTCTTCGATGAGACCTTCCAACTCCGCCGCGATCTAGTCGGGGCGAAGGCGTTCCTCGACCGGTTGCCGGCATTCATGCCGATCTCCCACCCCGAGGCCGTGCCGGTCCCGACCAACCTGGTGGAACGAGGCTTGGCCGACCTGTGGTCGCGCACCGCGCCAGCGATGCCTGCACACTGGCGGCGCTGGCACTCGGAGAGCTTCCAGCGCTTCGCGAGAAGCTTGCTGTGGGAGATCCTCAACCTCATCAAGAATCGAATCCCTGATCCGGTCGACTACGTTGAGATGCGCCGCCAGACTAATGCGCTAGAAGTGCCGATGCTTTTGCTGCACTATGTCCAGGATTTGGAGATTCCGCCCGAAGTATACAGTTCTCGACCGATGCGCGCACTGGTCGAGTCGGTCCTCGATTGGGGCGGGTTGACCAACGACATCTTTTCCTACCAGAAAGATGTCGAACAGCGAGAGATCCACAACGGCGTGCTGGTCATCCAGCGGTTCCTCGACTGTGACTTTCCGCAAGCCGTCACCATCACCAATGACTTGGTGACCTCTCGGCTACGCCGCTTCGAGCATATCGTCGCCACCGAGTTGCCCTCCCTAGTCGCCGAGCTCGGCCTGGACGCGACCGGCCAGGAGAACATCGATAGATACGTCCAGGGACTACAGGATCTTGTTGCCGGCCTTGCCCATTACTATCTGACGACGAATCGCTACGAGCCGACCACCCGGCCGTGCACTACCTCGGAAACCGGTACTCCGCCGATCCCGCCGCCGGTGCGGCTGCCCTTCGGTCTTACCGGGTTGGGCACCGCGGCGGCACGGATCGGACCGGCGTATGGGGGAGTCGTTGTTACCGCACCGGCATCGGTCACGGCCCCGACACTCGTGTGGCTGCCTGCGATTCACAGCAACGCGGTTGCCGCGTACGAGGCGTATCAGTCACAGGCCCCGACACTCGTGTGGTCGCCCTCCTCGGAACCAGCTCCCGGAATCGAGCTTGGCAGGGAGTCAGACCTGTGACCACTGTTGAGATCACCTCCGCCCGGCCGGTGGGTGAGGTGCTGGCTTGGAGCAGGGCCGTCATCGACCCCGCCCTGCGCGCCGCCGTCGAGACACTACCCGCCTCGATGCGTCACCTCACCGGTTACCACCTGGGCTGGTGGGACGAGCGCGGTGCCCCGACCAGCTCCGCCGGGGGTAAGGCGATCCGTCCCACGCTGGTCTTGCTCGCGGCCGAGGCAGCCGGGGGCACCCCGGAGGAGGCGGTGCCGGCGGCGGCCGCGGTGGAACTGGTCCATAACTTCTCTCTGCTCCATGACGATGTGATGGACGGCGATGCCACCCGCCGCGGACGCCCCACCGTGTGGGCCGTGTTCGGTCCCACCGAGGCAATCCTGGCCGGGGACGCGCTGCTCGCCTTGGCCGTCGACGTACTCGCCGCCAGCGGGCATCCCACCGCACCCGAGGGGATACGGATGCTCTCCGCCGCGGTGCTGGACCTGGTGGACGGCCAGCACGAGGATGTGGCCTTCGAAGCCCTCGCGCAGGTCGACGTTGCCGAGTGCCTGGGCATGGCCACCAAGAAAACCGGCGCCTTGTTGGGATGTGCCGCCGCCCTGGGCGCCACCGTCGCCGGCGCTCGCCCAGACCAGCTCGCCCACCTGCGCGGTTTCGGTGAGCGTCTGGGCGTGGCGTTCCAGCACGTCGATGACCTCCTGGGGATCTGGGGAGACCCGGTGGTCACCGGAAAGCCGGCCTATGCCGATCTGTCCCGGCGGAAGAAATCCCTCCCGGTGGTGGCCGCCCTGGCCTCCGGCGGCGCGGCCGGGGCTGAGCTGGCCGCGCTCTATCACCGCGAGCGGCCGCTGTCGGCCGCCGATCTGGCCCACGCCGCAGACCTGGTCCAGTGGGCGGGCGGGCGCACCTGGAGCCAGACCCAGGCGGCCGACCTGCTGGCCGAAGCGCTGGGCCACCTGGATGCGGCCGGGCTGGCAGCACGCGCGGGCGTCGAGTTGGGCGCGCTGGCCCACCTGGTCACCCACCGCGACCACTAAGGCACCGCCCCCGAGGACGAGACAAGAGGTAACGCCCATGTCCCGCACCTACCCCCCGGACCTCATCGCCGCGACCGCCCCTGGCCGGCTGGCCACGGGAGCGGTACTGGTCGCCGAGGAACTGCACTGCGCCGATGAATCGGGCTGCCCCGACCGGGCGGTTCTCGCCTGCCCCGCGGCCGTCCTGCTCGCCGGTGAGCTGCACCGCCACGGGCTGGCCACTACCAGTGGCCCCCTGCACCTGAGCGCGGCGGGGCAAGCCGACGCCGTGGCTGGGATGGCCGTGGTGTTCCCCGCTACCGGTGGGCGGGCCGGCCTGGGGGTGGCCGCAGCCGACGACGCCGCCCGACACACCGCGCGGACCGCGTTGGCCGCCTGGGGCTCGGTCACCGGACCCCGCAGCGTGCTGCTTGCCTCCCCGCGGTCGTTCTGCGCCGGGGTGGACCGCGCCATCGAGATCGTCGAGCACGCTCTGGACCAGCGAGACGACCCCGTCTATGTACGGAAACAGATCGTACACAACGGCACCGTGGTGGCCGATCTCTCGGCTCGTGGCGCGGTGTTCGTCGACGAGCTGGACGCCGTGCCCGAGGGGGCCACCGTGGTGTTCTCCGCCCACGGGGTGTCCCCTGCCGTGCGCTCCGAAGCCACCCGCCGGGGACTGGATCTCATCGACGCGACCTGCCCGTTGGTGACCAAGGTGCACGCCGAAGCACGGCGGTTCGCCGCCCGTGGCGACACCGTGATCGTGATCGGTCACGCCGGGCACGAGGAGATCGATGGTGTCCTGGGCGAGGCCCCGGACCAGACAGTTCTGGTGCAGAGCGTCGCCGACGTCGAGAACCTCCGCGTCCCCGACCCGACGCGGGTGTCGTATCTGACCCAGACCACCCTGGGTGCTGAGGAGACGGCCGAGGTGCTCACCGCCCTGCGCGCCCGGTTCCCGAGCCTGCGCGGGCCGGGCACGGCCGATATCTGCTATGCCACCACCAACCGCCAAGACGCGCTCAGCGCCATCGCCGCCGAATCCGATCTGGTGCTGGTGATCGGCTCAGAGAACTCGTCCAACTCCTGCCGACTCGTTGAGCTCGCCCACCGCCACGACAGGCCCGGCTACCTCATCGACACCCCCGGGGATATCCGCCCCGCCTGGCTGGCCGGGGTGCGGGTGGTCGGGTTGAGTGCCGGCGCCTCGGCTCCACCTCGGCTGGTCGAGGACGTCCTCATCGCTCTGGGTGGGCTGGGGGTGCTCACCGTGACCGAACGCGAGACCACCCGCGAGGAGATCCGCTTCACACTGCCCGCCGCGGTGCGGCGACCGTGACCAGCATGCCCCGAGTGCGCAGGCAATTGCGTGCTCCGTCCTGCACGCCTATGCCGGCTGCCCCTGGATATCACCGGGAGACCTTCGATGACCACTGATGTCGGTATGCCTGTTGTGCCCGCTCGGCGCCCACCGCGTCGGCGCTGCCGACAGGTCATGGTCGGTGATGTGCCGGTGGGCGGCGATGCGCCGGTCTCGGTCCAGTCGATGACCACCACGATCACCGCCGATATCGACGCCACGCTGCAGCAGATCGCCGAGCTCACCACCGCCGGCTGCCAGATCGTACGGGTCGCGGTGCCCTCTCAGGACGACGCCGACGCGCTGCCGATCATCGCAGCGAAGTCACCGATCCCGGTGATCGCCGATATTCATTTTCAGCCGCGCTACGTCTTCGCCGCCATCGATGCCGGCTGCGCAGCCGTGCGGGTGAACCCGGGAAACATCAAGGCATTCGACGACAAGGTCAAACAGATCGCCGCCGCGGCCGTTGTGGCGAAGGTGCCGATCCGCATCGGGGTCAACGCCGGGTCACTGGACCGTCGGCTGCTGGCCAAATACGGCGCAGCCACCCCGGCCGCGCTGGTGGAGTCGGCGTTGTGGGAATGTGCACTGTTCGAGGAGCACGGCTTCACCGACATCAAGATCTCCGTGAAGCATCACGACCCCACCACCATGATCAGCGCGTACCGGTTGCTGGCTGCTGCTTGTGACTACCCTCTCCACCTGGGAGTGACCGAGGCCGGACCGGCTTTTCAGGGGACGATCAAATCCGCGGTGGCCTTCGGGGTGCTCCTTGCGGAGGGAGTCGGTGACACCATCCGGGTCTCGCTGTCCGCGCCCCCGGTCGAAGAAGTCAAGGTCGGCATCTCCGTCCTGGAGTCGTTAGGCATTCGGCCCCATCGCCTGGAGATCGTGTCTTGTCCGTCCTGCGGGCGGGCCCAAGTCGATGTCTACACACTCGTCGACCAAGTCAGCGCTGCCTTCGATGGTTTCCCGATACCGCTGCGGGTCGCGGTGATGGGGTGTGTGGTCAACGGTCCGGGTGAGGCCCTCGAGGCCGATCTCGGGGTGGCCGCCGGCAACGGTAAAGGGCAGATCTTCGTCAAGGGCGAAGTAATCAAGACCGTGCCGGAGGCGCAGATCGTCGAAGCCCTTGTGGACGAGGCGCTGCGATTGGCAGCCGAACGAGCAGAAGGCGAGGGACTTCCCGCCGAGGGGGCGCTGCGATGACATCGATCAGCATGGTGGTGACCCGCAGCCGCCGACCACCATGCTGCGCTAGGAGCGTCCGCTCCATTCAGCGAGTCATTCATCGACATAGAAGTTCACCGCAAGCTTTCAAGGAGAAGCCATGCAGCAGCGTGATGCTCCTGACCGCGGCGCTCAGTACGGAAGGAACGAAGGGATGGATCAGTACAATCAGGATGCCCGCGGTGGTCTGGCGACGGCCGTCGCCGATAGCGCGGCGGAGAATGGCTCCGCCGCACACTACCCAGATTTCCATCAAGCGTACATCGACCAGCTCCGTCTTGTGTTCCAGAAACCCATGTTCATCAA
>JALYQB010000153.1 GCA_030856045.1 Actinomycetota bacterium | reverse complement strand
AAATCAAACTCGGTGGTGGGGACGGCCTCGACCTCGACCGCCTCCGCGCCGTGCGCACCGTGACCACCACACCCGTCGTGGTCGACGTCAACGAGCGGTGGACGCTGGCCGAGGCCCAAGACATCCTGCCCCGCCTCGCCGAATTCGACGTCGTCCTCGTCGAACAGCCGCTACCCGCCCACGACCCCGACGCCGAACTACTCGCCCGCCAGTCGTCGCTGCCGATCTACCTGGACGAAGAATGCTCCTCCGCGGCCGACGTCGCCCGCTCCGCCGACCGGGCGCACGGTGTCAACCTCAAACTCTCCAAGTGCGGAGGTATCCGGGAACTCCTCGCCGCTTCTATCACCGCACGCGCCCACGGCCTGCACATCATGATTGGCTGCGACCTCGAGTCCAGCCTCGGCATCACCGCCGCCGCGCACCTCGCCAGCATCGCCGACCACGTCGATCTCGACGGCAACCTGCTGCTGGCCGAGGACCCCTGGAATGGTGCCGATCTCGTCGACGGGGTGCAGATACCGCCAGCCGATCCTGGCCTCGGAGTACATGCACTGGCCGCCCATCGCATCACCGAGGGGGTCGGCAACGCGCCGAACGGCCCCTGAATCAGGCGAGGCACTGAATCAGGCGAGGCGCTGAATCAGGCGAGGCGCGGGATGGGCGTTGGTGCAGGGCACCAGTGCCCCCGAGGTTACTCGCTGCCGGAGCCACCGCCCGTTTCGGAGCTCGTGCCGGAACCGGAGCCACCGTCGGGGCGGACGTTGGCGCCGTCGTCGTTGCAGCCGGTGAGAACGAGGGCGAGCGCGGCGGCCAGGGTCGTGGCCGCGGCGGCAAGGCGTCGGGTCATCGGGGAGTTCCTTCCTGCGAGGGTGCGGGGACGGCCACCGGGTGCGGCGCGGAGCCGCCCGGGGGATCGGGGTCGCGGTGGGCCGCGCGAAGGGACCAGTCGCGGCGGGCGGCCCGCCGGGCCAGTACCGCGAGGAGCACCAGCACGGCGATCCACGCGAGGTGGTGGAACCAGAAGTCGCCGCGGTAGTCCGGCAGCAGCGGGCGCAGCAGCCGGGAGGTCGGGGCGCCGACCTCGGTGAAGCCGGAGACCCAGGTGATCGCGCGAGTGTAGCCGTCGGCCAGCAGCCAGCCGTAGGTGAGCACCCCGGCGGCGGCTGTCGTGGCGGCGACCGCGCGCAGGCGTGGCCCGGACCGGGCGAGCCAGCAGAGCACGACGAGCAGCGCGAGGGGCAGCACCACCACCACCTGGCGGCCCGGCCACCAGTAACCGTGCATGGTCAGGGCGACGAAGGTGGCGGTGAGCCACCCGGCGGCCAGCGGCCCCGCGAGCGCCGGGAGCCCGATCACCGGGAGCCCGCGTGGCACCCGGATGGTGAGCGCGGCGAGCGCCGGGACCACCAGCAGCCAGGCCGGCTGCCAGGCCACCAGCCCGAAGTCGCGGTCGACGAGCAGGCCGACCAGTCGCAACGCCCGGCCGGCGTAGTCCGGGGAGGTGCCGACCACGCTGAACTCACCGGTGCGCTCGAAGTAATCACCGCTGGCGTAGACGGTCCAGCCGCCCCACACCGCCCGGTGCACCGCGAGGTACCCGGCGCCCAGGGCGGCCAGCCCGGTTCCGAACGCGACCACCTCGCGGTGCCGCCCGGCTCGCCACCAGCGCAGCGCCCCGAGGACGGCGAGCACCGCGGCCACCACGGTGTACTTCACCGACAACCAGGGCAGTGCGACGACCGACGCCGCCAGCACCACGAGCGATCCGCGCCGCAGCGAGCCGGTCAGCACCGCGACCCCTGCCAGCGTGGCCAGCGCGGCGGGCAGCTCCGGGTACACCTGCTGCCCGTAGACGGCCAGTGGCGCGGTGGCCGTGGCGAGCGCCACTCCGGCGGTCGCCAGCGGCAGCGGGACCGCGAACCGGCGCACCGCGACCCACAGTGTCGCCCCGGCCAGCGTGGCCGCGAGCAGCGCGAGGGTCGCCTTGGCCGCGATCCAGCCGCCGACCCCCATCGGCACCGCGAGCAGCACCGGCAGCAACGGGTCGTGCGGGCTGATCTGGCTGCCGTCGGGTTGCACCGACGTCTGCACCGGTGGCTTCTCGTCGGCGAACGGCCGCCACCGTGCCTCGGCGAGCTCGTCGGAGATGTCCAGGTCACCGTCGTCGGCGAGGGACGTCGCGGTGAGCAGGTACTGCACCTCGTCCACCGCGACGTGCGCCGCGACGATGCCCCGCACCCCGATGCCCGCGCCGGCGGCCAGGCCGGCCAGCAGCGCGACCACCGCCACGGCCGCACCGAGCGCGCGCCGGGTCGGGGTCATCCGGCGGCCTCCAGCTCCGACTCGCTGATCGCGGTGCCCGGGTCGGCGGTCAGCTGCCGCAACACCAGTTCGTCGAGATCCGTGCTCGGCACCCAGCCGATCGTGCGCCGCAGCAACCGTGTGTCGGCGAGCGTGTGGCTCACCTCGACGTGCTGCGCGGGCACCACGCTGGTGTTGACGTCGACGCCGACCACCCGTGACACGGCGTCGGCCAGGTCCGCGAGGCTCCGGCCGACCCCGGTGCCGAGGTTCACCGTGCCCCGCAGTCCGCTGCCTGCGAGGTCGGCCAGTGCGGCGGCGACCTGCCGGACGTCGGTGATGTCGCGCGTGCGGGCGGGCGAGCCCAGCACGGTGAGCGGGTCACCGGCGCGCGCCGCGGCGAGCCACCGGGCCAGCGCCATCCCGGGACGCTGCCCCTCGCCTGCGACGGTGAAGGGCCGCACGACGATGACGGCGCCGCCCACCTGCAGGCGCCCGTCGCAGACCTGCTCGACGACCACCTTGCTGCGCGCATAGCCGCCGCGGGGGTGGAGCCGGTCGGTCTCGCGGCTGGGGCGCCCACCGTGCGTGCCGCCGTAGACCGAGGACGAGGACGTGACGACGAGCGGGGTATCCGGTGGGACCGCGGCGAGTACGGCGCAGGTCGCGAGCACGTTGTCTCGGAACCGCCGGTACTCGACGTCGGGCCGCTCGTCGCGGACGTCCGGCCAGCCCGCGAGGTGATGGACGACCGACGCGCCGACGAGCGCGCGGCGGACGACCGGGTCGGCGTCGAGCAGGTCCGCGGTGATCGGGGTCAGACCGGGGACCGGACGCTGGGGCCGCCGGTCGATCCCCACGACCTCGCCGCGCTGCGCGAGCAGGCGGACCAGCGTACGGCCGATGAAGCCGGCGGCCCCGGTGACCACAGCGACCACGCCGGCTCCTCAGCTAAGGCTAACCAATCTACGATGAGCCGAACCTTACAATTCGCCCCGACGCGGCGGAAGGAGCCCGGATGCGCTGGTTCCGAACGGCCGGGGGCGTCGCGGTCCTCGCAGTAGCGCTGTGGTATCTGACCCGGGGGTACCTGGCTGGCGTGGTCGACCCCGCTGCGGTCGTCGATCTCGTGGCCGCGGTGCTCGCAGACCCGGTCGGGCTCGTCGCGGCCGCGGGCTGCTACGCCCTCGCGTTCGTGCTGCGCTCTCTGGCGTGGCAGCGGACGCTGCCGGGACTGCGGTTCGGCCAGTCGTGGGCGGCGCTGCACGTGAGCCTGCTCGGCAACCACGTGTTGCCGCTGCGACTCGGTGAGGTGCTGCGGGTGACCAGCGTGCTGCGGCGCACCGGGCTGGAGCCCCGGCCGGTCATCGCCTCGGCCGTGACCCTGCGGGCGGCCGACCTCGCCGCGGTCGTGCTGCTCGCCGCGCTGTGCGTCCC
>JALYQB010000062.1 GCA_030856045.1 Actinomycetota bacterium | reverse complement strand
CAGCAGCGCCGAGCCCTGCACCCGCGACGCCTCCCGCAATGCTGCGGACGGGGTGCGCGCGGACACCGCCGCGTCCCAGCGCGCCCAGTCCACCGGTTCGGCACGGTCGGCCAGCAGGCACCCGGCGGCGGCCACGGCCGCGACCACGGTGCCCGCACCCGCGACCCGGCCGTCGAGAAAGACGCCGAGATCACCCGCGTCGCGCAGCAGCCCGCGGTCGACCACGGCCTCGACACCACCGGAATGTGCATGCCCCCCGGCGGGGAACCGGGAGTCGGCCAGCAGTAGCAGGCCCGCGACAGGATCGATCATCAGCTGGTCGCGCGGAGACGCTGACGCGGTTGTGCACGCTCGTCCCGACTGACGGTCAGCGGCCGGGGTGCAGGGGCAACGGGATCACGGACCCCGACGTGCCACCACCCCGCGCGACGCATCCGCTTGAGTACGTTCAGCTCGAACGCGAAGCTCGCGATGGCGGCGTCCTGCTGGTCATCTGACTGCTCCACGGTCCGAACCCTACCTATGGTCGAGCGAGGCGGACGGCATAGCGGATATCCGACAGCTCCCGCTTGGCTTGGACGCTGAGCTCGTAGGAGGCGGACCGCATCGTCACCGAACGGCCTGGCGTGAGCCCAACTGTCTCTACCACCGGTAAGGGTGAGCGCAGACGGCTGGTTGACCCGCGGTCGTGAGGCTACTGCCGACGTGGTGAGCGCATCTGAGCCAGATGGAGAACGGTTGTCAGCCGGTGTCGTTGGAGCAACGGCGGCTGATAGTGACCGAGCTTGGGATCGCCGCCGAGAACCTGGGTCTGTCATCCGGGAAGACCCGGCGCTGCCGTTGCGGACCGCGATCGGTGACCCGTGCGACCCCACCCGGCGTCCGATGAATCTGGCGATCAGCGCGCTCACGATGCGGCATGATCGCACGATCGGCGACGCAACGTTCCTGCTGCACTGGCGCGACCCGGCGAAGGTCGGTCACACTGGATCCCCTCCGATACCAACCCGAGCTTAAGCCTCCATGACCTCAGCAAGCTCTTCCGAGAGAACGTGGCGGCAACCGCGAATCCTTCCAGTGATTACCGCGGATGTCGTGGCCGAGACCCGCCGCCACTACATCGAGGTGTACCAGCGCATCACCGGCGTGTCCTGGGTTCAGTAAGTGGCTTCTCTGCCGCACTGCTTCGCAATTCAGAGCCGAGCCAACACGTGCGCTGCTCCTATGCAAGACTTTCAGCGCCACTTTCACCATGACCGCACGGTTCCCGTGAGAGTCATTGCGAAACGGGTGCCTGAGTCTTTCATTCCGGGTGTAGGGTTCACTTCACAGCGAGGAGACGACTGATGACCGAGGGCATCACCGGGTCGACCGTGCCGCGCAGGCAGCTCGGCAGGAACCTGCGTGACCTGCGCAATCGATCAATGCTGACGGTGCGGACGGCGGCGGCGGAGTTGGAGTGGTCCGAGCCGAAGATATGGCGCATCGAGAGCGGACGGACCTCGCTGCGCAGCCTCGACGTGGAGGCGATGTGCCGGATCTACGGGGCGCAGCCGGACCTCACCGAGGCGTTGATGGCCCTGGCCAAGGAGACCAAGGCGCGGGGCTGGTGGCACTCCTACGGCGACGTCATCCCCGAGGGCTTCTACGTCTACTTCGGCTTGGAGGAAGCGGCGTCGCACCTCGCCGTCTATCAGTCGGAGCTGGTGCCCGGGCTGCTGCAGACCGAGGACTACGCCCACACCCTGATCAGGGCGAACCATCCCACCCTGGCCGAGGCGGAGATCGAGCGGCGGGTCGAGCTCCGGATGGCCCGGCAGGTGCTGCTCACTCGGGTCACCGCCCCGGCGGTGCTGAACGCAGTGCTCAACGAGGCTGTGCTGCGCCGCCCGATTGGCGGCACCCCGGTCATGCTGCGCCAGCTCGAACGGCTCCGGGACAGCAGCGAGCTGCCCACCGTGTCGATCAGGGTGGTGCCGTTCAGCGTGGGGCTGCACCACAGTGCCATGTCCGGGCCGTTCGTCATCCTGCGATTCCCCCGCAACGGCACCGGCCAGGAGAGCGAGCCACCCACGGTGTTCGTCGAAAGCTTCACCGGAGCGCTGTACCTGGACAAACCGCACGAGGTCGAGCGCTACACCACCGCGTTCACGCACACCTGGGAGTCGGCTCTGGACGAGACGGCTTCCGCGGAGCTGATCACCCGAGTGGCAAAGGAGCTGGCACAGTGAACTGAACCGACCTGTCCACGGCCAGGTGGCACAAGAGCAGCCGCAGCGGCGGCCAGCAGGAGTGTGTGGAGGTCGCCGACCTGGACGGCGAGCCCCGCGCCGTCCGCGACGCCAAGCACCCCACCGGACCGGCCCTGATCGTCGCCCCAGCCGAGTGGGCCGCGTTCACCGCCGGGATCCGTGATGGCAGGTTCGGCTGACCATCCCCGGTCACCGGGGTACGGGCGGTTCCGGCTGGCTCGGCAGGTGCGCTGCCACCGCGTCCCACACCGACGACGCGAGCAGCGCCTTGGGGCCCTCGGGCAGCACGGTCTCGGAGCCGTCCGCGGCGAGCAGCCACCCAGCGTTGTGCGGTGCCTCGAACGCCCGGCCGTCGCCGACGGCGTTGACGACGAGCAGGTCACACCCCTTGCGGGCCAGCTTCTTCCGGGCATGCTCCAACACGCTGGACATCTCGTCGCCCGTCTCGGCGGCGAACCCGACGACGACCTGCCCCGCGGGGCGGCGCACCACCAGTTCGGCGAGCACGTCCGGATTGGTGGTCAGCGTCACCGGACGGGCTCGGCCTCCGATTTCTTGATCTTGCTGCCGCGGGCACCGCGTCACGGGGTGCGGCCCGCGCGCAGCGCGGTGTGCAGGTCCGGCAGCGGCCGGACGCATCCGCTTGAGTACGCCCCCTCGAACGCGAAGCTCGCGACGGCGGCGGCCTGGTGCTCGTCTGGCTGCTCCACGGTCCGAACCCCTCGGGTTCGGGCTGGCCGCCTACTTCGATAAGCTCGACGTCTCGGAGACGCTCGGCCACGAACTCGCGGCAGCGTGTATGGACGGTGGCATTCCCGCGTCACCCACCGACCTTCCGGGTCGGCTGC
>JALYQB010000053.1 GCA_030856045.1 Actinomycetota bacterium | reverse complement strand
GAACAGGGCATGGCGCGGCTTGCCGAGCTGCTTGGACCAGTCTTCGAGATCACTCCCTACCGCGTCAACGCAGGGGTTTCAGCGGCACAGGGGGAGGACGACGATCCAGGCGCAGACGCCGTCTATTCAATTCGAGCGCTCAACACCTCTGCGCCCTACGCCCAGGTGGTTGTCCAGGCCAAGGCATCACTCACGCCGGCGGCCGCGAAAGACGTCCTGCTGCCCCAGGTGAGGCTGCTACGCCGCCTCTACGGCCAAGCCACCGTCCTCGTCATTGCGCCCTGGCTGAGCCCGCGAACGAGGGACGTCCTCACCGAGCGTCAGGTCAGTTACCTCGATCTCACGGGCAATGTTGACCTGCGCCTGCCGACCGGCGTGTTGATCAAGACCGAAGGTGCTCAGCACAACCCTGGCCCCACGTCGCATCGCCGTCGCCGTGGACTCTCGGGTGCTGCGGCAGGCGCGCTCGCCCGACTGCTCGTCGACTTCGCTCCGCCGTATCGGCAGAAGGACCTCGCTGCAGTCGGCCGTGTCAGTCCCGGCTACGTCTCACGGGTCTTCCAGACCCTCGACGACGAAGCCCTCATCACTCGCGACGGTCCCTACATCGTCGATGTCGACTGGATGGCGCTGCTGCGAGCCCGCGCCGAGAATTACGACGTCCTGCACGCCAACCACGTGACACCCATGGTGACGCGTAAGGGGCCGGAGGCCATCTATCGCAGCCTCATCAGCCAGGGCACGGGGAACACGACAGCTGTCACCGGCTCCTATGCAGCGCGCGAGGTTGCCCCCGTTGCAGTAGGGGGGAGTCTGATGTTCTACGTGCTGCCGGGCCTACACATGGTCGAGTCGGCTGCGAGTGAGCTGTCGCTGCTGCCGGCTGCTGGTGGCGGAGGCAACGTCATCGTCCTGCAGCCGAACAACTGGGGCCCACTTGAACGCCGGCGCCCGTTCGGCGCAGCCGAGCACGTCGGGCTCAGCCAGCTCGTGCTCGACTGTCTCAGCGGCCCCGGCCGCATGCCCGCAGAAGGCGAGGCCGTGCTCGCATACATGGCCGACACCGAAGCAAAGTGGCGCCGTCGCCGCGGCGAGCTTGCCCAGGAGACCGCTGCACTATGTTGAGCGGCCCATGAGTACCTCCAGCTGGACGGCCGATGTCGCACGTCCCTGACGGTGTCTCAGCTGAGGTCATCACGATCGTGGCTCGCCGGGTCCTCCTTGACGCGCTCACTGCGCTGCAGGCGCACCGCGACGCCATCACCTTGGTCGGCGCTCAGGCTGTGCACCTACGCACCGCTTCGGGCGAGCTGACCACCCCCTCGTACACGAGCGACGCAGATCTCGGGATCGACCCCGAGATCCTCGACGACGAGCCGCTTCTCGAACAGATCATGGCGGCCGCGGGCTTCACCCGAGGTCCGAACCCTGGACACTGGCGACGCCCCGAGAAGATCGGTGACAGCGTCGAAGACATCGTGGTCGACCTGATGGTCGCCGACACGTTCTCCAGGCCGGGCAGCCGACGCTCCGGCGTGATCCCGCCGCACTCACGCGCCGCGACCCGACGCACGCCGGGTCTCGAGCCCGCTGCTATCGACTTCGATGTCCTGCCCGTGCCAAGCCTGGAGCCAGCTCAAGACGGACGCGTGCTCGATGTCCGAGTCGCTGGCGTCGCCGCGCTGCTGATCGCGAAGTGCTACAAGCTGGGAGAACGGTTTCGAGAGGCCGACCAGCAGCGCCTCGTCAACAAGGACGCCGGCGACGTCATGCGACTCATGCTCGCAACCGACGTCGCTCCGGTTACCGAGCGCCTCGCCCTGCTGCTCGCCGAACCACGCTCAGAAGCCACGACGCGCCAGGGCCTGGCGTATCTGGACCAACTTTTCGGCGGCCCCGGGCGTCCCGGGATCGTCATGGCTACCGCAGCGCTCGGGCCCGAAGTCGATGCTGAGCAGATCCGTAGCCTCGCGCCGGCGTATACAGCCGCGCTGCGGAGTGCCACCCGTTAAGAACCCACATGCTCGTCGGTGTCGTCGTCATCCGGACCGCTGGCTAACCGCAACGAGATTCGGGTCGCAGCAAAGAGCTCCTAGTCGACGACCAGCTCGAATACCTGGTGAGGCGCTGCCTGCTCGACGTTGATTGTCGTGTTGAAGTCGCCCTCGTTGAGCAGGTTGAGCACGCCTGCTCGGACCGACTCCACGTCTGAGTCGAGCTCACGCGCCAGGCGCTGCAGACTCGTACGCTTCCACTCGGGAGGATCGTCGCCGTCGGGATCGAACAGCGTGATGATCGATTGGGCAGTCGCTTCGTGGACATCCCGCCAGCGCAGGGTGTCTTCGGTGGCCCGATCTTCGTTCGATAGCGGGAGCACCTCGCTTGGCAGCGCGACGTCCGGGTTCAGGTCGTACATGACCTTCTCACCGTCACGTTGCTCCGCGAGCACACCACATGCGATCAGGTACTGCAGCAGCTCACCCATCGTGCGCACGGGCCCAAGCCCGAGCCCTGCGCTGTAGGCGTCGCTGCGCGCCAGTTCCTCTTCGCGGCGCTCGATCTCTTCGGCGTTCACCCCAGCTGCGTCGGCTGGTTCGTCGGGATCGAAACCGAACGGAGAGTCCACTTCGTTGGCCCTGACGCGCTGCCACTCGTCGTCGGTCCAGACCTTCACCGGATCCCAGGCCGGCGCATCCCATCCGTTCTCGCCTTGCCTGCGTGCCGCTCTCATCCAGTCGCCGAGCTCCACCCGATTCAGCGGGCCATGGTTGGCGAGCGCTCCGAGGATGAGAATCGCGCCCGCCGGGATGTATCTCGCCCAGCCACGACCGAAGTAGATGTCCTGGAAGTGCAGGGCACGTTTCTCGGCCGGCGTTGCGGCCTCGTCGGGGAAGCGCACTGGCATGACGGCGAAGCCTACGGCGGCAGGCCGACAGTCCGAGCGTGGGGAAACGCTCGGGCGGCAGTGCCGTGCCACGTCAAGCGACTTACCCAGCGCTGACAACTGTTTGATCTTGCCAACTCAGTCTCGGGGGAAGCGGTGCACAGCACCCTGGTCCTCGCCCAGCAGTTCACCGCCCAGCAGTCCGATATGGCGGCGTTGATCCCGGCCTTGACAACGGTGGCCGGCGCCGCGGAGGCGATGGTCCAGCACGGCGCCAGCCTTGCCGACAGCGCCATCGCCTACGACGCGGTCGAACAGACCTACGCTGCGGCGTTCGGCGGAGGTCGCAGTGAAGCTGTCGCCAGACCCCGACGGGCCGCACCATCTGCCTCATGGTGAGCAGGAACGTTGCGCGGTGGAAGGACGTCGCATCGACGGCAGCGGCCAGTGCACTGTGATCGTCATCC
>JALYQB010000045.1 GCA_030856045.1 Actinomycetota bacterium | reverse complement strand
GTGGTGGTGGTGTTGGCGATGAGGTTGACGATGGTTTGGTAGGACTCCAGGGGTCGTCCGCGCCAGTTGCCGGTGATTCTGGAGAAGAGTCTGTGTTCGATCTTGTTCCATTTGCTGGTGCCGGGCGGGTAGTGGCAGACGCTGCTGGCCAGGCCGGTGACCGCGGCGAGTCGGGCGAGTTCGTGTTTCCACAGCCAGGGGCGATGTCCGTTCGAGCCGCCACCGTCCGCGGTGATCAGCAGGCGCCGCGCGTTCGGGTATCTGCGGGCTCCCATCTGTTGCCACCATTGTTCGATGGTGGCCACGGCGAACACGGAGGTGTCGTGGTCGACGCCGACCGAGACCCACGCGCTGTCGTCGGCGAGGTCGTACACGCCGTAGGGGATGGCCCTGCCCTCGGCCAGGGTGGGGAAGTCGTAGGTGGACACCTGCTCGGGCTCGCCGACCGGCTGCCACTCCCGACCGGCCTGGCCGAACCGTCCGACCAGCTCCTTCTTTTTCGTATCGACGCTGATCACGGGGTCGTCGGCAGCCAGGAACTCGGTGGCCTGGCTGTTGATGTGGCGGAACTGGGCGTCCCGGTCGGGGTGCTGGGCGCCTTCGAGGGTCTTGCGGGTGCCCTGCAGGGGTGAACCCGACCGAGCGCAGCAGGTTCGCGACCGCCCAGTGGCTGATGGCGTGCCCCATCGCGGTCAGCTCGTCGGCGAGGTGCCGCGTCGACTTCGTCGTCCACCGCAGCGGTGACTCCGGATCTCCCCGCGTCCCCGGCTCGATCAGCGAATCCAGGGCACCCGACAGTCCCGGATCGGCGATCTCGGCTTTCTTGCGTCCCCCACCCGGAGCGCGCACACGACGATCGCGAACCAGCGGAACATCCTCGAGCAGATCCTTCAACCCGCGGCGAATCGTCGACACCGACACACCCGTTGCCCGGTGCACCGCGACGATACCGCCCCGTCCCCAGGACTGCGCTTCCGCCGCCAACGCCACCCGCCGATCACGCTCATTCAACCAGGGCAGCAGAACCGCCAACCTGGATTCCATCATCTGAAAAGCATCCTCGTCGCCGCGCACAATGTCACGCTAGATCCACGACGCGTTTCAGCAACGACGACACGCCGCGACCCGCACGGATTCGTCCTAAAGTGATTAGTTATTTCATTGTAGCTCCAAAGCCGCGGTGCTCACCGCTCGCCACTCCCGCCCGCGGCGTCGGGGTTGGTCACTACTGCATTGCAGTAGATCGGCTGGTCGTCGCGGCTGATCACGCGGAAGATACCGCGCGGGCTGGCCCGGTGGACCCGGACGCGGTAGCGGCGGCGTTCACGGCAACCGCACGGCCAGACACCGAGGTGTTGGGCCAGCTCGGCGTCGTCGGCCGCGGTCAGTCCGCGGTCGAACGTCTCGACTCCCGAGGTGACCAGACGATCGAGGTCTGCGCGGGCCTGCGCCCAGGTCGCCGCCTCGGCCGGACAACCGTCGTAGTGCGCAACGCTGCCAGGCGGCCAGAGCCGCGCAGTACAATCAGGACAACTCGGTGGTGGCTCGGCCAGCCTGACGCTGGTTAGAATCGAGGTGCTGTATAGTTGTGGATCTCCGTTCACCTCTGAGATCCGGACCGACCACTTTGGTTGGAAGCCCTGTAGGTCGGCGCCGGATCGTTGGACAGCAGCACGAGTGCCCCCGGTGGCCATGGAGCCGCCGGGGGTGCCCGTGTATTCAGGGGGGTGGGAGCGCCACCACCCACCGGGCCGGCCCGGCACCTCGGTGGTGATCGGCTCGCCGGCGTTGAGGCGGGTGAGCTCGTCCGCGGCCTGGTCGCGCTGGGCCTCGAGCTCGGCTCGGCGAGCGTCGCGGGCACGCGCGTCGAGGCCGGGCACGCGCCCGTTGCCAATCACGCGGCCGCCTCCGCCTGGTTCTGGTCTGTGTCCTCAAAGGTCGGGAACTTGCTCGGTGCCGGTGCCTGCACTCGCTGGCCGGTACCGGTTCCCGAGAGCGGATCCGGCCGAGGTCCGGGAGGTCGTCGGGCACGGTCTGGAGCCACTCACCTGACGCCCCTCCGCGCCGGACGCGGGCCGGGAGTCGCTGCGGTGTGGCGGGCGTGCAGTTTCCCGGGTTGTGGGCGTCGTCCAGCACATCGATCGTGAGGTCGAGATGACCATCGCGCACGCGGGGTTCACCCGCCGGGCAGCAGCCCGGACAGCGCCGTAACGGGATCAGCTGTTCAAGGCTGATCTCAGAACGGGGGTGGTTCGTCGGGGTCTTCGGGTGGGGGTGGTGGAGGTCCGCGCGGTGGCTCGGGTGGGGCCGGTGCAGGATCGGGCCCTCGTCCACGACGCGGGGGTGGTCGAGCTCGGGTTCGAGGTCGATCGGCTCGGGTTCGGGCATGGGCGGCAGGAAAGCTGGGCTTGGTTGTCGCGGCTTGCGTACTGCTCGGCGACGTCGGCGACCAGGTTGGCCCACTGGCCGCTGACTGCGGTGCCCCCGGCGGCCAGTTCCTGCAGCAACGTGACCGGTAGGTGCAGCTCCACGATCCCACGGCGGGGGCCGCTGCGTGCGATGGAGCGGGGGCGTCGGCGGGTGATGCCGTCAAACACAAGGTGACCGGCGGTGTCGGTCACGGCGAACCGCCCCAGCGAACGCCCCTGGATCGCCACCCGGCGTCGGGCCTCGGGCGCGAGCAGCGGCCCCAGGCCGGAATCTCGGCGGGGTGCTCATCGCGACCCAGCAGCGTGCTCAGCGCCACCCGGATCTCGACACGGTCCGTCCGGCAGCAGGGCGAGCTCGACCTCGGCGGTTGCGTCGCCCCGCGATCCATCCGTTCCAGGAACATGACGGCACGCGGCCCGGGGCGGCGCCTGCTGATGACGGTCGAGGTAATTCCTCCGCGTGGGAGCCCGGATCCCCGCCCCGGGCTCGCCATACTCGGCCCAGACGTCGTGGAATGGAGCAAAGCCTTGATCGAACTGGATGAACTGCGAATCCCGAAGGTGTCGCTGCCCGCTACCGAGCAGGTAGTGGCTGTGACGGACCGGCTGTGCACCGAGCACCTGGACGAGCAGTACGCCGACCTGTGCCGGCGGCTGACGGCCAAGCTCGCACGCAAGCGGCCCTCGCCACTGGCGCGCGGAGATCTGCGCATCTGGGCAGCCGGGGTGATCTACGCGCTGGGACAGACGAATTTCCTGTTCGATCCCGCGCAGCGACCGCACCTGAACGCCGACGAGCTCAGCGAGCTGCTCGGCGTCAAGAAGACGACGATGGCGAACAAAGCCAAGCTGATCCGGGACACCCTCAAGATCGGCTTCTTCTCGCTGGAGTTCCAGCGCCGCGATGTCATCGACCGGAACCCGCTGGCCTGGTTCGTGGAGGTGGACGGCCTCGTGCTCGATGCCCGGATGCTCCCGTCGCCGCTGCAGCAGGAAGCACACCGGCGCGGGCTGATCCCGTACCTCCCCGCATAACCGGGTCGCCGACGCGGCACGGCGTGTGGCCGCACGGCACTCTGGAGGCAGGGCGGCCGTACTGATCTGACCGTCGCGCACCAGCATGCCCGTAGGATGGATCAAGTGACCACGGCAGCGCTGCAGCAGCAGTACGACGTCCTCGCCGCAGCCGACCGCAGGCGGACGTTCGCGGTGATCAGCCACCCGGACGCCGGGAAGTCCACGCTCACCGAGGCCCTCGCGCTGCACGCCCGCGCGATCACGGAGGCG
>JALYQB010000018.1 GCA_030856045.1 Actinomycetota bacterium | reverse complement strand
AGGTCAACCCGGGAGGGCAGTTCGGGTTCGTCGAAGACCAGGCCGGTCTGCCGTTGACCGCGACCTTGGCCGACCTGCTCGCGCGAGGAGCACCGTGAGCGACTGGACCGACAGGGCCGCCGCGCTCGCCGACGAGCTGGTCGAGAAGGGCAAGCTGCGATCGCGCGAATGGATTGCCGCGGTACGCGCAGTCCCGCGCCACGCGTTGGTGCCCTTCTTCTACGAGCAGGACCTCACCGGCGAGTGGCTGCGCCGTGACGGCACCGATCCTGTCTACCACGACCGCGTCTACGCGAACCGCGCCCTGTTCACCCTGATCGGTGAGGAGACCGGGTCGTGGGGCAGCGCGGTGGTCGGCCTGTCCTCCACCAGCACCCCGGGGTTGATGACCCGCATGCTCGAAGCGCTCGACATCCGTGACGGGCACGACGTCCTGGAGATCGGCACCGGCACCGGGTACAACGCCGCCCTGCTGACCCACCGGCTCGGCGGGGGACATGTGTTCTCCGTGGACATCGAGCGCGACCTCGTCGATTCTGCTCGCGACCGGCTCGCCGCGCTCGGCTACCGGCCCACCCTGGTGGCCGCCGACGGCGCCCACGGGCTGCCCGAACACGCCCCCTACGACCGCATCATCGCCACCTGCTCGGTGCCCACCGTCCCCTGGGCGTGGGTCGAGCAGACCCGCGTCGGTGGGCTGATCCTCACCGACCTGAAACTCTCGATCCATGCCGGGAACCTCGTCCGGCTACGCCGCGGCCCCGACCGCGCCGAAGGGCGCTTCGACCCCACCTGGGCAGGGTTCATGCCGCTGCGCCCCGGCACTCCCAAAGACGATCACACGCTCCCGGTTCGCGACCGGAATCGGGCGGCGCGGCGTACCACCGACCTCGACCAGCTCCGGCCCTGGGACAACCTGGTCGCCTGGTTCCTCACCCAGCTGTCCATGCCCACCGAGATCGGCTACGGCCACATCCTCGACGAGCGCACCGGCCGCCCCGGGGATGTCTTCCTCACCAGCTCCGACGGCTCCTGGTGCGAGGTCGGCGAGCACACTGGACAGGTATGGGAAGCCGGACCGACACCGCTCTGGGCCGCCGTCGAGAACGCCCACCGCCGATGGCACGAACTCGACGAACCCGGCTGGGGCCGGTTCGGGCTCACCGTCACTCGCGACCGGCAATGGGTCTGGCTCGACGCTCCCGACAACGACCACGCCTGGCCCCTGCGCACCCAGCCATGACAGCTCTGGGAATGGACGACACAGCCTCCCGTTTCGTGCGGTCCAGGCGGCGTGGCAAGCGAGGACGGCTCGCCGCGCTGCGGTGATGGACCGCATCCGCACTTCCGCGTTCTCGTCGAAGCACCAACAGGCCGTGGCGTCGATACAGCCCGAGCCCCTCTGCTGCTGGCAGAGGCTGTTCGGGGTGCCGTCGCCGCCGGAGTACGCACGCTGAAGTTCGGTGCCCGGCGAGCTGCCACCCGCGGCGGCCCAGGTCCGGCGTCGGCTATGCCGAGAGCAGGCAGACCATGCCCTTCCCGCCCGCGAGCGTGGTCTCGATGGAGTCGAGGACGGCGTCCACCCGCGTCGGGTCGCCCGGCGGCAGAGGCTGGAGCAGCGTCACCGTGTTCCCGTAGCCCGCGGGGCGGCCGAAGTCGGCGACGGCGCACTCCGCGCACCGCGCCACCCGGCCGCCTATCGCCGCCACCGCGGGCTCCCACGCTCCGGCCACCGCGAAGGCGAACCGGCGCAGCAGCGTGTCCCCGACCGGGGCGTCGGGCTCCCATCCCGTCGTCAGCATGAGGCGATCCTGCTGCCCCTCACGCCGCCGCGAAGGGGCAGCGAACAGCTCGCCGGGCGACACGCTGCCGGAGAACACCCCGAAGAAGCGCTCGATACCGGAGCGCCCCACCGTCGACCGGCACGCCGCTCCAGTAACTGAAGTACGAGCCCTGCACGGCCGGCCGGGTGTGGTAGCTCGTCGCGCCGGCCAGCTCCGCGCCCGCCGCGACGGCGGCGTCGACCAGGATCCCGTCGAGCACCGACGTATGCGTCCCGGATGCCTCGACGGCCGGGACCCCGCCGCGAAAGGCGAACGGCCCGACGTCGAACGTCGCCTCGCGCATCGGCGGGCACCCGGACGCCACCAGCGCGTCCAGCAGGCCCCAGCGGGCCGGCCGAGCGATCCCGGCGGCCAGACCATCCGTGCGGTGCCGCCGCACACCGTGCGGCGTCGCCGTGGTGGGTCCGCAGGCAAACCCGACGGCCGACCGCCAGGCCCCTGACAGCGCGTGCACACGCCATGCCGGCGGCCGCGCCCACGATCTCCTCGTACGACTCACCCAGACGTAGCGGAGACACGACATGAGCATCACCACCATCGCCCACGGACAGGACATCGACACCGTGCGGACTACGGCGGACGTCGCCCGGCTCGGCACCGTTCTCGGGGTGTGGGCGCACCCCGACGACGAGGTGTACCTGTCCGCCGGGATCATGGCCGCGGCCGCGGAGGGGGGCAACCGCGTCGTGGTGGTCACGGCAACCCGCGGGGAACGCGGCACCGACGTCCCGGAGCGGTGGCCACCGGGACACCTGGCCGCGCTCCGCGTCAGAGCGCTGGCCGACTGCCTGCCTGGCCGTGCTCGACGGCGGGCTGGGCCGGATCGAGCACCACTTCCTCGGCGAGCGCACCGGTTCCTGCTATGTCGACGGGTCGCTGGCGTACGGCTCGCCCGAGCGTCCGGTCGTGGAGCTGGCCGAGGTCATCGACGAGGTCGAGCCGGACACCGTGCTGACGTTCGGTCCCGACGGCATGACCGGCCATCCCGACCACCGGGCGGTCTCCGCCTGGACCTGGGAGGCACTGGGGAGGTCGGCACTGGGGCAGCCGCGGGCCGGAGCGCGGCTGCTGCACGCCACGCTCACCGGTGAGTTCCAGCGGGAGTTCGCCGGCGTCGCGGAACCGATGGACGACGGCCCCGATGTCTTCCCCGTGTGCCCGCGGTCCCGGCTCGCGGTCGACCTCCAGCTGGGTCCGGCCGATCTGGACCGCAAGATCGCGGCGCTGAGCGCGCACGCCAGCCAGGTCGGGCCGTTGCGGGAGGCGCTCGGGGAACAACGCTACCGGAGGTTCGTCGCCGGGGAGTGGTTCCGCCCGGCCGTGATGTGAGTACTGGTCACCCCCGGCGGAGGTGCTCGTCGATCGCCCGCCTGGCGACGTCGAGCACCGCCGCGCGGCACACTGTCGGGGCCGGATCGCGGTGCGGCTGCGGTGTGCCGTCGCCGGCAGCCGCGGGGGCGTCGGGTGCCTGGTCGGCCGCGGCGTCGATCAGCGCTGCCGGCTCGTCGTCACCGAGGCGGCACAGCAGATCGGCGAGGTTGCGCAGCGTCACCCACTGGTGGGTCCAGTTGCCGGCCCCGTCGAAGTAGTCGATGACGTCGCGGTTGCCGCGGAGCGCGTCGTCGACGCGTCCGGCGGCGGCCATCACCGTGACCAGGCCGACCGACGCGATGCCGACGAGGAACGTCGCGCCACAACGGCGGCCGAGGTCGATGGTGGCGGTGTAGTGCTGCTCGGCCTGGTCCCAGCGCCCTGAAGCATTGTCGATCTCCCCGGCCACGTAGGAGGCGTGATCGGTAGGGGACTGTGCGACCGCGACCACCATGGCGTGCAGGGCGCGGGCGTGGTCGAGGTCGCCGGAGTAGGTCGCCGCCATTGCGGCGACCGCGAGGTCGAGGCTCGGTCGCTTCGCGACGCTCGCTGCGGCCGTTGCGTGTTCCACGACGTCGGCGAAAGCACCCCGGGACAGGTCGGCCACCGCCAGCGAGGTCAGGCAGATCCACGATCCGGCCGGGTCGGTCGCGACGGCGAGACCGTCGCGGGCGAGCCGCTCGGCGCTCGCGTAGTCGCCACGCAGGTACGCCGACTCTGCCGCGACGCCCAGCACCTCGGCGGCCCGGGGATGGGCGATCAGCGCGGGATCGGAGACGAGCTCGTCGGACCATCCCCAGATCTCGGTGAGGTCCCGCCCCATCGCCGCCTCGTAGAGCCCGACGACCAGCGCGGCGGCGTCGTCGAGGCCGTCGTGGCGGCGCGCCAGCCGCCAGGCCTCGCGCAGGTTCCCCAGCTCGCGGCGCAGGGCGGCGTCGGCGTCCGGTTCGCCGTCGGTGGAGATGACCGTCTCGATCCACCCCGTCAGCGCGACCGCCCACCGCAGCATCCGTGCCGACGCGGCGCCGAGCTCACCCGCCGCCGCAAGCCGGTCGAGGCTGAACGCGCGCAGCGTCTCCAGCATCCGGTACCGGGTGCCGCCCCCGAACCTCGCCTCGACCATCGAGGCGTCGACGAGGCGGGCCAGCACCGCCCCGGGATCGGTCGCCAGGCCGAGGTCCGTCGCCACGTCCTCCGCGGTGGCGAGGTCGACACCCTCGACGAACACCGACAGGTGCCGGAACAGCGTGCGCTCGTCGTCGGTCAGCAGCTCGTAGGACCACTCGACGGTCGCCCGCAGCGTACGGTGCCGGGCATCGACGCTCGGGCGGGCGCCGCCGAGCAGGTCGAGCGCGCGGTCGAGCCGGTCGGGCAGGTCGGGCAGGTCGGGCAGGTCGGGCAGGGAGAAGGTGGACAACCGCCCGGCGGCCAGCTCGATCGCCAGCGGCATCCCGTCGAGCCGCCGCACGATGTCGGCGATCATCTCCAGCTCATCGGGGCCGGGCGCGAACCCGGGCCGGACCCGGGCGGCGCGGTCGAGGAAAACCGCAACCGACGCGACTCGCTCCACCCCACCCGCGTCGCTCTCCGGGACCGGCACCGGGAGCGGCGCCAACCGCGAGACCCGTTCCACGGCCGGCCCGAGCGGCTCCCGGCTCGTGGCAAGCACGGTCAGCCCCGGGCACCCGGCCAGCACGGTCCCGACGGTGTCCCGCACGGCGTCGAGCAGGTGCTCACAGTTGTCGATCACCAGCACGCCCGGCGTGTTGCCCAGCACGGCGACACAGGCCGCGAGGACGTCGCCGTGGGTGACCTGCAGGTTCAGGGCCGACGCGAGCGCTTGCGGGATCGCTGCGGGATCGGTGACGGGCGCCAGCAGCAGCACCGTCGCCGCGGCATCGTCGGCCACCTCCAGCGCGACGCGGGTCTTGCCGACACCGCCGGGGCCGACGAGCGTCACCAGCCGTTCCGTCGCCAGCATCCTCCCCAACGCCGCGACCTGCCCCTCACGGCCGATCAGCCTCGTCGTCGGGCGCGCCCAGACCACGGCCATGGCCGGTGCGCGGGCCACCGGTCCCCCGGCCCCTCCCGCGATGTCCCGTTCGAGCTCACCCAACGCCCGGGACGGATCCAGGCCGGTCTCCTCGGCCAGCCGGTGGCGGTACTCGCGCCCGGTGCGCAACGCATCCGCCGCCCGCCCGGTGCCCGCCAGCACCCGCATCAGCGCCAGCCGCCAGCTCGCGCAGCGGGTCGACCGCGAGCGCGGCCGTGGCGATGCCGACCACGTGTTCGCCCAGCCCGGCCCGGACCGCGCTGGTGACCAGGGTGTCGGTCACGTCACGGTGCAGCTGCTCCACCAGCGCCGTGGCCACCGGCGCGACCTCGTGCAGGTCGGCCAGCACCGGGCCCCGCCAGAGCGCATGGGCCTTACGCAGCAGCGCATGCGCGGCGGCCGGGTCCTGATCGGCGTGGGCCCGTCCCTGCGCGAGGAGCGCACGGGCCCCCGCCACGTCCAGATCGTCGCGGCCCAGCGCCAGCCGGTAGCCGCCTTCGAGTGTCTCCAGTCGTGGAGCCGCGGCGCCCAGGTGCCCGCGCAGCCGGGACACGTGGCTGTGCAGGGCCTGGCGGCCCGACTCCGGCACCTCGGATGGCCACAGCGCGTCGACGAGTTGGTCGACCGACACCGCCCGCCCCTGCGCCAGCGCCAGCAACGCGAGCACCGCACGCCGCTTCGGCCCGCGCACCTCGACCGGGACGCCCTCGACGAGCAGGCCAGCGGCCCCAGCACCTCCACCCGCAGGGGCAACTGCCGCTCGAGCCACTCCCTGGCACCGACGTGCCGCACGTAGGACGTGACGTGGGCGTAGACCAGCAGATTCGCATCGACCACGATCACCGGTAGTCGTCGCCCTCGGCGATCGCGAGTGCTCCGCTGACGTCGTCGACATCGGGCAGGCGCGCGCTGCCGAGCGAGACAGCGCGGGTGTACGGACCCCGCGGTCGGGTGTGCTCCGACCGCTCGAGCTGCGAGAGACCGGCCCGCAACACCTCATTCACGATCTCTCTGAACGGCCGATCGGCCCGCGCGCGAAGCTGACCGAGCTGAGCTGCCACATCGTCGTCGATGGTCAGCGCCGGCGAGCCCAACGTCACGCTGCGGCGGAAGCAGGCCCGCCAGGCGAGGCGATGCAGCGCGAGGGTCGGGTGCTGGTCGATCTGCCACCGCGAAGGAAAACTTACATTGGCGAAACTTTCACACGTGTTAGTATCGATCGATGGCTGATCCGGGGTTCATCGGTAGGACGGCGTACCTCCGGGAGTTGTCCGCCCGGCTCGCCCTTGCCGCCGGGTCGGGGGGCGACTTCGTCTTGCTCCGGGGCAGGCGCCAGGTCGGCAAGTCGCGCCTGATCACCGAGTTCCTGGCCCGCAGTGGTGCGCGCTCGGTGTACTTCCAGGCCGCTCGCCGGCCGGCCCGAGAGGAGCTCGCCTCGTTCACCGAGGCCCTCGGGCGGTCGAACCTCACCGGTGCTGACCTGGTCCGGAACGGCCTTCGGTTCACCACCTGGGAGTCGGCCTTCGAGTGGATAGCGCGGACCGCCTCGCCCGAAGCCCCGGTGGTCGTGGTCCTGGACGAGCTGCCCTACCTGACGGGTACGAATCCGTCGTTCGAATCGGTGTTGCAGCTCGTATGGGATCACACGCTGGAGGGCCGGCCGGTGCTGCTCGTCGTGGTCGGGTCGGACCTCGCGACCATGGAGGCGGTGAGCAGCTACAACCGTCCGCTGTACGGCCGGGTTCGCCTGGAGAGGGTGATCCTACCGCTCAATCTCGCCGAGGTCGCCGACGTGCTCGGTCTGGGGGCGCCCGATGCGGTCGACGCCTATCTCACGGTGGGCGGTTTCCCGCGCGTGCTGTTGTCCTGGGCACGGGGAATGTCACGGCCGGAGTTCGTCCGCGAGGGCTTGAGCGATCCCACCTCTGCGCTCGTGGTGATCGGTGAGCGCATGCTGGCCGCCGAGTTTCCCGATCCCGAGACTGCTCGTGCGGCCCTCGAAGCGGTGGGACATGGCGAGCGATCCTTCAGCGCGTTGAGCGATCGCAGTGGCCTCAGCG
>JALYQB010000001.1 GCA_030856045.1 Actinomycetota bacterium | reverse complement strand
CCCCGTGGTGCCCGACGAGTAGAGCACCCACAGCGGGTGGTCGAACGGGACGGCATCGAACTCCAACACAGCGCCGTCGTGCTCGGTGAGCAGGTCCGCCCACGGCACGGCACCGTTCAGCGTCGCGGTCGAGCCCGGGTACGGCACGAGCACGGTGCCGCGCAGCGACGGCAGCTGCTCCTGCAGCCCCTCGACGCTCCCGCGGATGTCGTAGGAGCGCCCGCCGTACAGATACCCGTCGACCGCGAACAGCACGGTCGGCTCGATCTGCACGAACCGGTCCGCCACGGCCCGGGGCCCGAAGTCCGGCGAGCACGACGACCAGGTGGCGCCGAGGCTCGCGGCGGCGAGGAACGCGACGAGGGTCTCGGGGCAGTTCGGCGCGAGCGCGACCACCCGGTCCCCGCGGGAGACGCCCAGCGCGACGAGGCCCGCGCGCACCGCCGCCACCTGCGACCGCAGCTGCCCATAGGTGTGCTCGGTGCGCACCCCGTCCTCGCGGCGGAAGACGACGGCGAGGTCGTCGTCACCCTTGCCTGGGGCGGGTGACAGCGCATGTTCGGCGTAGTTCAGGGAGGCGCCGGGGAACCACTGCGCACCCGGCATCGTGGGGTCGCCGAGCACCCGTTCCGGCTCCGAGTGGAACCGCACCCCGGCGAACTGCACGAACGCGCCCCAGAAGCCCTCGAGGTCACCGACCGACCATCGCCACAGCGCGGCGTAGTCGGGGAGGTCGAGGCCACGGGTGTCGGCGAGCCACTCGCGGAACGCCGCGAGCCGGGAACGCGCCACGGCGTCGGCGTCGGGCTGCCAGAGGACGCGGGGCTCGTGGACGGTCACACTCAGCGTTTCTAGTCGCTGCGGCCGCACTCGTCACCTCACGGCAGCCGCGCGACGGCCCGGGTCAGCGCAGGTGACTGTCGAACCAGTTCACCGTCCGGGTCCAGGCCTCGGCGGAGGCGACCTGGTCGGTGTCGAAGCGGTGGTGCCCGCCGGGGAAGTGCACGAGGTCGGTGGCGACGTCGGCGGAAGCGGCCGCGTCGCGCAGCTTCGCGACCTCGGCCTCCGGAACCTCGCCGTCCCCGCCGAAGATCCCCAGCCACGGGCACCGCAGCTCGGGGGCGGCCTCGACGAGCGGCGGGAGCGTCTCGGACACCGGGGTGAGCACGCCCACCGCGGCGACGCTGACCGCCGCACCCAGGTCGCGCCGGGCCGCCACGATCAGCGCGACGCTGCCGCCGAGGCCGAAGCCGACGACCCCCATCCGGTCGCCGGTCACCTCCCGGTCGGTGAGCCAGCGCAGTGTCGCGTCGGTGTCGGCCAGCACGGAGTCCGCGGAGAGGCGCTGCATGTGGTCGTCCGCCTCGCCGTCGTCGGTGAGCTCGTCGGCGCCGTCGCGGTGGTACAGATGCGGCACGACGGCGAGCCACCCCTCAGCAGCGAGGCCGGCGGCGAGCTCGCGGACCGCGTCGGTGACGCCCCGCGCCTCGTGGACGACGACGATGCCGCCGCGCACCGAGGAGTCCGGCTCGGCGACCGTGAGCCGGAGCTCGCTGCCGTCCGCCAGCGGGACCAGCTGGGCGCCGCCCTCCGTCATATGCATACTCAACCATCCCACTGGTTAGGGTGCGGGCGTGACCCCGCGGATCCGTGCCGACCTCGACGCACTGCCCGGCTACGTGCCCGGCCGCACCGTGACCGGCGCCGTCAAGCTCGCCAGCAACGAGGTGGCCGCCGCTGCACTGCCGAGCGTGGTCGCAGCGATCAGCGCGGCCGCTGCCGACGTCAACCGCTATCCCGACAGCGGCGCCGCCGCGCTCACCGACGAGCTCGCGCGCCGGCTCGGCGTGCCGCCGTCGCGGGTCGCCGTCGGCTGCGGGTCGGTGATGCTGTGTCAGCAGCTCATCCAGGCGACCTGCAGCGACGGCGACGAGGTGCTGTTCGCGTGGCGGTCGTTCGAGGCGTACCCGATCATCGCGCAGGTGGTGGGCGCGCGGGTCGTTCCGGTGCCGCTGACCGACGGCCACGTCCACGACCTCGACGCGATGCTCGCGGCGATCACCCCGGCCACCCGGGTGGTGTTCGTGTGCAACCCGAACAACCCCACCGGCACCGTGGTGCGCAGGCCTGAGCTGGAGTGGTTCCTCGACGCGGTGCCCGACGGCGTGCTCGTCGTGCTCGACGAGGCCTACCACGAGTTCGTCACCGACAGCGGAGTCCCGGACGGCGTCGAGCTCGGCCGCACCCGCGAGCACGTCGCGGTCCTGCGGACGTTCTCCAAGGCCTACGGCCTCGCGGGGCTGCGGGTGGGCTACTGCGTCGCCGCGGAGCGGGTGGTCGAGGCGTCGCGGAAGGTGTTCGTCCCGTTCTCGGTGAACTCGCTCGCGCAGGTGGCGGCCCTCGCGTCGCTGGCCTCGGCCGACGAGCTGCTCGCCCGCTGCGCCGACGTGGCCGCCGAGCGGGAGCGGGTGCGCGACGAGCTGCGCGCCGCGGGCCACGACGTACCCGAGTCGCAGGCGAACTTCGTGTGGCTGCCCCTCGGGATCCGCACGAGCTCATTCACACAGCACTGCCTGGACCACAAGATCGTCGTGCGTGGGTTCGCGGGCGAGGGGGTACGGGTCACGGTGGGCGACCGCGCCGAGGACGACGCCTTCCTGTCAGCGGCGAGGAGCTTCCGAGGATGAGCGAGATCGACGTGCAGGTGGGTCCGGCCGAGGTCGGCTTCGACGCCGAGCGGCTGACCCGGATCGACACGCACTTCGAGCGCTACGTCTCCGACGGGCGGCTGCCGGGATGGCTCGCACTGGTAAGCCGCCGCGGGCGGATCGTGCACGTCGGGAAGGGCGGCCGGCGCGACGTCGAGGCCGGGCTGCCCGTGCAGCACGACACGCTGTTCCGCATCTACTCGATGACGAAGCCGGTCACGTCACTCGCCGCGATGATGCTCGTCGAGGAGGGCGCGCTCGGACTCACCGACCCCGTGAGCCGCTACCTGCCCGCCTTCGCGCACCATCGCGTGTTCGTCAAGGGCACCGCCGCGAAGCCGGTGACCGTGCCCGTCGTCGAGCCGATGCGGGTCTGGCACCTGCTCACCCACACCGCGGGGCTGTCCTACGGCTTCCACCACGTCGGCCCGGTCGACGAGCTGTACCGCGCGGCCGGGTTCGAGTGGAGCTCGCCGCCCGGGATGGACCTCGCCGCCTGCTGCGACGCGTGGGCCTGTCTGCCGCTGCTCTTCCAGCCCGGCAGCGAGTGGGCGTACTCCGTCGCCACCGATGTGCTGGGCCGGCTGGTCGAGGTGGTGTCCGGGCAGTCCCTCGACGAGTTCCTCGCCGAGCGGATCCTCGGTCCGCTCGACATGACGGACACCGCGTTCCGCGCAGTGGATCCCGCCCGGCTCGCAGCGCTGTACGCCGTCGCCGGCGGCCGGGTGGTGCGTTACGACGCGATGGGCGACGCCGCGCTGCACCCGTCGTCGATGCTCTCGGGCGGTGGCGGGCTGATCTCCACGGCGCGGGACTACCACCGCTTCACCCGGATGCTGGCGGGCGGGGGCGCGCTCGACGGCGTCCGGCTGGTGGGCTCGCGCACGCTGCGGTACATGACCCGCAACCACCTCCCCGGTGGCGCGGACTTGGAGGCGTTCGGGCGGCCGCTGTTCGCCGAGGTGTCCTACGCGGGTGTCGGGTTCGGGCTGGGCTTCTCGGTGGTCCAGGACCCGGTGAAGTACAAGGTGCTGTCCTCGCCCGGCGAGTTCGCGTGGGGCGGTGGGGCGAGCACGTTCTTCTTCGTGGACCCGGTCGAGGACCTCACGGTGCTGTTCCTCACCCAGCTCCTGCCATCGAGCATGTACCCGATCCGCACCGAGCTGCGCACGCTCGTCTACCAAGCGCTGATCGACTGAGCTAGAGCGGTTCGGCAGCGCACCCAGGCGGTCGGTGAGGCGCAGGTTCTCCGAGTAGTCGACGGGGCACGCGATGACGGACACGCCGTGGGACGCCAAGGCCTCGCGCAGCATCGGCAGCAGCTCGTCGGCGGCCACCAGCCGGTAGATCACCAGAGCTGCGGGGCGCGGTCGCGGCACGCCCTCGTCGTTGCTCTGCTCACCCCGGGTGTAGAGCTTGTACACCCAAC
>JALYQB010000795.1 GCA_030856045.1 Actinomycetota bacterium | reverse complement strand
GACGGCACCCTCGTCGTGGTGGACCGCCACAGCCTGGTGCCTGCAACGCTCTGATTATTATTGGGTTACTTTCCGTAGCGGTGACGACGGCCGAACGGGGCCTGCCGCCGCGTCACCCACCTGAGGCACACTCTGGCAGACAGATTTTCGGTTGTGACACGACGCGTCGGCCTCCGAGGGGGCGCACTGTCCCTCGCTGTTCACGGAGGGTATTGTCAGCACTGCTCCACCTCAGTGATGAGGTCCGAACGGAGCAGTGCGGCTCGCCCGGCTGTCGGAGATTTCCATCAGATCGTGTCAAGGTTCCACCCCAGGCGACCGATAGGGGAAGTGGAACGTCACTCGGCTGCAGGAAAGGAGCCCCCGTGACCGCGGTTCTCATCTGCGACGACCGGCGAAGCGTGCGCGAGGGACTCACTCGCGTGATGTCAGCTGTCCCGGGCGTCGCCCGGATCGACTGTGTGGCGCACGGTGACGAGTTACTGGCCCGGTTCTCGCGGCAGCCGGTCGACGTCGTGCTGGTGGGGACGCAGCGCGCGGTTCCGACGGGGGTCGAGGCCACCCGACGGCTGGTGTCGGCCCACCCACAGGCGAACGTCATCGTGTTCGGCGCGCCCGACGACGCGGGTAGCATCGCCGCGGCGATCGCCGGTGGCGCACGGGGTTACCTGCGCTGGGACGCTTCCCGACCCGAACTGGTGGCCGCGCTCGCACACACCCTCGCCAGCACCTCCGTCCCGGCGCCTCGCACCCCCTCGGACCCGGGCGTGCAGCTCACCGAGCGGGAGCTCCAGGTGCTCCGCGGGATGAGTCAGGGCAAGAGCAACGGCCAGATCGGCCGAGAGCTGTACCTGTCGGAGGACACCGTCAAGACCCACGCCCGCCGGCTGTTCCGCAAGCTCGGTGTGCGCGACCGCGCGCAGGCCGTCGCACACGGCTTCCGGCGCGGTCTGGTCGCCTGACCGGCTGGTACCTCACGACCGTCGCATCGTCGTCAGATCGATGTAGCAGGTATCGGTGCGACGTCGCGGCCCACTATGGTGAGCGCGAGGTGGGGCTGCGAAGCGCGTGAGATGTACGGCGAAGCGGCATCGCCACCGCCGGTCGGGCTGCCGCCCACCGGACCGACGTAACACCTGGGCTGGCTTCTGCGATGACTCAACCGGGGGACGAACTGGATGCCCTCGTAGGCGCTGCGGTCGGTGGCGAGCGATATGCCATGGACACGCTCCTACGACGCATCAATCCCCTCGTGGTGCGGTACTGCCGTGCCCGTGTCGGTCATCAGGAGAGAACGTCCGTCTCGGCGGACGACGTAGCGCAGGAGGTGCTTTTCGCGGTGCTGACAGCCCTGCCCAACTACCGCGACCAGGGGCGCCCCTTCCTGGCCTTCGTCTACGGGATCGCCGCGCACAAGGTCGCGGACGCGCACCGCTCGGCGGCGCGCAACCGTTCCGACGCGATGTCGGACGTCCCGGACTCGGCCGTCCAGTCCGACGGCCCGGAGCAGCGCGCCCTGCGAGGTGAGCTGACCGTCGAGATGGACCAGCTCCTGAGGCTGCTGCCGGACAAGCAACGGGAGATCGTGGTGTTGCGAGTGATGGTGGGCCTGTCGGCGGAGGAGACCGCCCTGGCCGTCGGTTCCACCCCGGGCGCCGTCCGGGTCGCGCAGCACCGTGCGTTGAGCCGGCTGCGCAAGGTTCTGCCGTCGGAGGAGGTGGCCTGAAGTGTCTGATCACAACGATGACGTACGCGGTGGCTACCCCGTCGGCGACCGCCCGCCAGGACGTAACGGGACGTCGCCTGACGAGCGCTCCGAGCTGCCACTCGACCTCGCCGCGGTGCAGGCCGACGACGCGCTGATCGACGCGCTCGGCCGCATCGGCTCCGCCCCGGGCTCGGATGTCCGGGGGTCGGACGCCCATCTCACACAGGTCCTGCTGGCCTGGCGGCGGGAGGTCGGGACCGATGTCGGTTGCTACCTCGACGAGCCGCTCGTGGACGTCGACACCGCACTCGCCGTGGTGGCCCGCGCGCAGCGCCCCCCGCCTCGTCGTCGCCCGGTGCTGGTGCCGTTCGCCGCCGCCGCCATGGCGGTGATCGCCTTCTTGGGTCTCGGTCTCGGTGCCAAGGCCGCCGCGCCCGGCGACACCCTGTGGCCGGTGACGCAGGTCCTCTACGCCGAGCACGCGCAGTCGGTGGAGGCTGCGGTCGAGGTGCGCACCAAGCTGGCCGAGGCCGAGGAGGCACTGCAGGATGGTCGCCCGGCCGCGGCCGAGGCCGCGCTGCAGCAGGTCGAGAGGGAGCTGTCCGTAGTCGAGGACGGCGAGGGCCGCGCTGCGCTCTTGGTGCAGCGCGATACGCTGGTCGGCCGATTGGGCCCCGACGCCCCACCGCCCACGGCCGGCTCGAGCACCTCGCCTGCCCCGTCACAGCAGCTAGGCCCGTCGGCCGCGGCGGATCCGTCGACGTCGCCGGACACCCTGACCGACAACAGCACGCCGACCGTGTCCGCGGAGCCCAAGCCGGTCGACCCGCGCACGTCGCCCGACCCGAGTATCCCGCCCCGCCCCGGCCCCCGCACCGGCCCGGGGGGCCCGGGGGAAGGCAAGCCGGTCACCCCCCCGGCTCCCCGGTCCGACGCGGCGCCGGAGAGCGATGCCCCCGCGGCGCCGGAGACCGCGCCGGCAGGCTAGGACGGATCCATCGAGGACCCCGGGAGCGCTCAGTTCCCGGGGTCTTCGGCGAGCACGGCGTCGGCGTACCCACGGCAGTACTCCCAGGTGACGTACTGGTCGGCGGACGGCTGGAAGGCCGGCTCGTGCGGGCGCATCCCCCCGGTGTCGAGCAGCTGCTGGAGGCTGGCGCGCAGCAGTTGCCAGTCGTGGAAATGGTCCTCGTCGCAGTCACCGCAGTCGACGACGATCCCGCGCACGCCGCGTGGCGCGAGCAACGCCTCGTAGACGGCCAGGTCGGTGAGGTCGGTGAGGATCTCTTCCCGCTCGAGGTCGTCGAGTGGCTCGTCCGGCCAGCCGTCGGCGTCGTCGAGCGACTCCAGCGCACGGCTCGGATCGTCGGGATCTCCCGCGAACGGGTCGGGTGGCAGAGCATCTCGGGACACGGCGCGCACGGTACCGAACCATTCGGGAGCGCGCCGACGGATACCATGGCAGGACCTTCCCGCGCACCGTCACCCTCCGACCAGGAAGGCCGCTTCCCCGCATGACCAGCGAGCTCACCGCCTCCGGCCTGCCGTCGAAGTTCGCACTGCTCGGCCTCACCTTCGACGACGTGCTGCTGCTGCCTGCGGAGTCCGACGTGATCCCCGGCGAGGCGGACACGTCCACGCGGCTCTCGCGCAACGTCTCGCTGCGCATCCCGCTGGTGTCCTCCGCGATGGACACCGTCACCGAGGCACGCATGGCGATCGCGATGGCCCGCCACGGCGGTATGGGGGTGCTGCACCGGAACCTGCCCGCCGAACGGCAGGCGGCGCAGGCGGAGGTCGTGAAGCGGTCCGAGGCCGGGATGGTGACGGATCCCGTCACGTGCTCCCCGGCGGCCACCCTCGCCGACGTCGACGCGCTGTGCGCCCGCTACCGCATCTCCGGCGTCCCGGTGACCGACCCGCACGGGGTGCTGGTCGGCATCATCACCAACCGCGACATGCGCTTCGAGGTGGACCACGGCAGGCGCGTCACCGACGTGATGACGAAACCGCCGCTCGTCACCGCGCAGGTCGGGGTGACGGCGGAGGCCGCGCTCGGCCTGCTGCGCCGTCACAAGATCGAGAAGCTGCCGCTGGTCGACGGGCAGGGCCGGCTGCGCGGCCTCATCACCGTCAAGGACTTCGTCAAGACCGAGCAGTACCCCCTCGCGACCAAGGACCCGGACGGCCGGCTACTGGTGGGAGCGGCGATCGGGGTCGGGGGGGACGCCAAGCAGCGGGCGCAGCTGCTGGTGGACGCCGGGGTCGACGTCCTCGTCGTCGACACCGCGCACGGGCACTCCCGCGGCGTGCTCGAGATGGTGTCGCGGCTCAAGGCCGAGCTGGGCGACACGGTCGACGTGATCGGCGGCAACGTCGCCACCCGGGTGGGCGCGCAGGCGCTGGTCGACGCGGGGGCCGACGGGGTGAAGGTCGGCGTCGGCCCCGGCTCCATCTGCACGACGCGCGTGGTCGCCGGGGTCGGGGTACCGCAGATCAGCGCGGTGTACGAGGCCGACCTGGCCTGCCGGCCCGCCGGGGTACCGGTCATCGGGGACGGCGGCATCCAGTACTCCGGGGACATCGCCAAGGCGATCGCCGCGGGGGCGAGCACGGTGATGCTGGGCAGCCTGCTCGGGGGAACCGCAGAGGCGCCCGGCGAGCTGATCCTGGTCAACGGCAAGCAGTTCAAGACGTACCGCGGCATGGGCTCGATGGCAGCGATGGCCGACCGCGGCGAGGGGAGGTCGTACAGCTCAGACCGCTACTTCCAGGACGACGTGCTCTCCGACGACAAGCTCGTGCCTGAGGGGATCGAGGGCCGGGTGCCGTTCCGGGGTGCGCTGTCGCTGGTGGCCCACCAGCTCGTCGGCGGGCTGCGCGCGGCGATGGGGTATGCGGGCGCCGCTACCATTCCCGCGCTGCAGCAGGCGCAGCTCGTCCGGATCACCGCGGCGGGGCTGAAGGAGAGCCACCCGCACGACATCACGATGACGGTGGAGGCACCGAACTACACGGTGCGCTGAGAGCTGCTCCTGCGCCGTCCGGCCGGAGAGGGATCGAGGGGCTGTGCGGGACCTGGTGGAGATCGGCATGGGCCGCACCGCGCGGCGGGCCTACCACTTCGACGATGTGGAGATCGTGCCGTCGCGGCGGACGCGGTCGTCGCACGAGGTGTCGACGGCGTGGCAGATCGATGCCTACCGGTTCGACATCCCGCTCATCACGCACCCGACCGACGCGGTGGTCTCACCGGCGGTGGCCGTGCGGATCGGGGAGCTGGGCGGGCTCGGCGTGCTCAATGCGGAGGGGCTGTGGGCGCGCCACGCGGGGGTCGACGAGCTGCTGTTCCGGCTCGCCGCCGCGGCGGACGAGGACCCCGGTACGGCGATCGCGATGCTGCAGCGGTGGCACGCCGCGCCGATCCGGGTGGATCTGCTCACCGAGGCGATCAAGCAGGTGGCGGAGGCCGGTGTCACCGTCGCGGCGCGGGTGAGCCCGCAGCACGCGCGGGAGCTCACGCCGGACCTCATCGCCGCGGGCGTCGAGGTGCTCATCATGCAGGGAACGATCATCTCGGCCGAGCACGTCTCCCGCGGGAGCGCAGACGCGGCACCTCCGCTGGACCTGCGGGAGTTCATCAGCGGGCTGGACGTCCCGGTGATCGCCGGCGGGGTGGGTGACTACCGCACCGCGATGCACCTCATGCGCACCGGTGCCGCGGGGGTGATCGTCGGGTACGGGGCGGGGAGCTCCACGAGCACGGGTGACGTGCTGGGCATCGGCGTCCCGATGGCCACCGCGGTGGCCGATGCCGCGGCCGCACGGCGGGACTACCTCGACGAGACCGGTGGGCGCTACGTGCACGTCATCGCGGACGGCGAGGTCGAGACCAGCGGGGACGTCGCGCGGGCGATCGCCTGCGGCGCGGACGCGGTGATGCTCGGCGAGCCGCTCGCCCGTGCCGCGGAGGCACCGGGCAACGGCTGGTACTGGACGTCCGCGGCCGCACACCCGTCCGTGCCGCGGAGCTGGATCGAGCTGGCCGAGGAGGCGTCCGTCGGGCTCGACATGCTGCTGTTCGGCCCGTCCGCCGACCCGAGCGGCGCGGTGAACCTGTTCGGCGCGCTGCGCCGCGCGATGGCGAAGACCGGGTACTCGGACCTCAAGGAGTTCCAGAAGGTCGGGCTGACGGTCCGCTCGTAGCAGGCGCGGGAGTTGACCTCGCGGCACCGGTGGGTATGTTGTGCGCCGTGCACCTACGCGGACGTCGTCGATCCCACCAGGGCGGTACGGTCCTGCACGCCACGGTCCGCGGCGCGGTCGCCGCGATGGCCATGAGCGGCATGCGGTCGCTCACCGTCCGGCTCGGCCTCCTCGAGCAGACCCCACCCGAGATGATCGTCTCGGAGCATGCGAGCGACCTGCTCGCGCGGGTGCCCGAGAAGCGGCAGGAGGCCGTCGTCGAGCTGCTGCACTGGGTATACGGGGCGGTCGGCGGAGCGGGGTTCGGCGTGTTGCCCGATCGGATCCGGCTGCAGCCGTGGGCCGGGCCTGCGTACGGCATGGTGCTGTGGTTGGGCTTCGAGGCGGTGCTCTCCCCACTGTTGGGGCTGGGCAGGCAGCGCCGCCGTCGCACCGCGGTCGAGCGCGCCGCGTTCACCGTCGATCACCTGCTGTACGGGGCCGTGCTCGCCGAGCTGCGCAGCCGCCCGCAGCACTGAGCGCCGGCACTCGGCGTCTCCCCGTCCCGCACTGATCGCGTAGGACACCCTTAGGTTTCTCGCCCCGCAGCGTCGGGTAGCCGATCTTCGCGGCACCGGCGTCGCGGGGAGGACAGGCACCGTGAGGCCGGCTACGGATCCGTTCGGTGATGCCGCGACCCCGGTCGGGCGCACCGCGGGATTGACCGACAGCGAGAGAGCAGGAGTTGCACTATGTCGAGTAGCGAGACCGGCGAGGTCACCGGCACCAAGGACAAGCACTACAACCTCATCTGGTTCACCGAGGCGTCGTTGAGCAACGCATTGCGGCTGGAGTCCTACATACAGGACGCCGAGCGTGACGGCGACTCCGAGCTGGCGGAGTTCTTCCGGCGTGCCCAGAAAGAGAGCCGCAAGGGCGGTGAGCAGGGCAAGAAGATGCTGAAGGAGCGACTGGCGCGCTGAGCTCCGGGCTCCGGGCTGCGCGGCGGTACCGTTCGGGTCTGAATGTCACTGACCCGGGGTGGCGATGCACGCCGTGCGGTGCCTCGTGCTCGTCGGGCGCGACGACGAGCTTGCGCCGGTGCGCAGGCCGCCACGGAG
The DNA here is from genome assembly GCA_030856045.1 of Actinomycetota bacterium. Taxonomy (GTDB): domain Bacteria; phylum Actinomycetota; class Actinomycetes; order Mycobacteriales; family Pseudonocardiaceae; genus JALYQB01. Next base: position 1,768 of record JALYQB010000795.1, on the reverse strand, counting down.
GGCTGGGGCGGCGTCGTGATGCGTGGCCTCAGCGGTGTCACCGGACCGGCGGTTACTGTCGAGTAGGGTTACCGGCGGTATCAGGAGGTGGCGGCGTGGACTACGACGTGGTCGTCGTCGGGTCCGGCTTCGGTGGCAGCGTCGCGGCCTTGCGGCTGACGGAGAAGGGCTACCGCGTCGGCGTGCTCGAGGCGGGCCGGCGCTTCGCGGACTCCGAGCTGGCGGCGACGTCCTGGCAGGCGCGCAAATTCCTCTGGGCGCCTGCGCTGGGCTGCTACGGCATCCAGCGCATCCACCTGCTGCGTGACGTGGTCGTGCTCGCGGGAGCAGGCGTGGGCGGCGGCTCGCTGAACTACGCGAACACCCTCTACCGACCGCTGCAGCCGTTCTTCCGCGACCGGCAGTGGGCCCATATCACGGACTGGTCGGACGAGCTCGACGCGCACTACGACCAGGCGCAGCGGATGCTCGGCGTCACGACCTACCGCGGTGCCACCCCGTCCGACGAGGTGACGCGGTCCGTCGCCGAGGAGATGGGCGTCGGCGACACGCACCACCCCACCCCGGTCGGCGTGTACTTCGGCCGCCCCGGCCAGGAGGTTGACGACCCGTACTTCGGGGGAGCGGGCCCGCGGCGCACCGGGTGCACCGAGTGCGGCTCGTGCATGACCGGGTGCCGGGTGGGCGCGAAGAACACCCTCGTCAAGAACTACCTGCACCTCGCCGAGCAGGCCGGCGCGACCGTGCACCCGATGACGACCGTGCGCGCGGTTCGCCCGGCGGCGGGCGGCACGTGGGAGGTGGACACCGTGCGCACCGGACCCGGACGGCGCGGCCGCCGGACGTTCCACGCGCAGCGGGTGGTGCTCGCCGCCGGAACCTGGGGCACGCAGGACCTGCTGCACCGGATGCGCGGCGACGGCACGCTGCCCGCGCTCTCACCCCGGCTCGGGGAGCTGACGCGCACCAACTCGGAGTCGATCATCGGGGCGAGCCGTGGCGTGGTGGATCCCGAGCGCGACTTCTCCCGCGGTGTGGCGATCACGTCGTCTTTCCACCCCGACGAGCACACCCACGTCGAGCCGGTGCGTTACGGCCGCGGGAGCAACCTGATGGGCCTGCTGCAGACCGTGGCGACCGACGGGGACTCGCCCGTGCCGCGCTGGCGGCAGTTCCTGCGGGCGGCCGCGCGGCACCCGGTGCGGACGGCGAAGCTGCTGTCGGTGCGGAACTGGAGTGAGCGGACCGTCATCCTGCTGGTGATGCAGACACTCGACAACTCGATCACAGTGTCGCGGCGGCGCGGCCGGTTGACGTCGAAGCACGGCCACGGCGAGCCGAACCCGACGTTCATCCCGGCGGGTCACCGCGCGAGCCTGCTGACCGCCCAGCGCATCGGCGGCACCCCCGGCGGCAGCTGGGGCGAGCTCGTGGACATGCCGATGACCGCGCACTTCATCGGCGGCTGCGTGATCGGCGAGACGGCGGACGACGGCGTGATCGACCCGTACCACCGGGTGCACGGTTACCCCGGCCTCTCGATCGTGGACGGCTCGGCGATCAGCGCGAACCTCGGCGTCAACCCGTCACTGACGATCACCGCGCAGGCGGAGCGGGCGTTCGCGCTGTGGCCGAACGCAGGCGAGCCCGACCCGCGCGCGGCGCCAGGCGAGCCCTACGAACGGGTGGCGCCCGTCCCGCCGCGCGCACCGACCGTCCCCGCGGACGCCCCCGGAGCCTTGCGGCTCCGCCGCCCGTGAGTGGCGTT
>JALYQB010000790.1 GCA_030856045.1 Actinomycetota bacterium | reverse complement strand
CCGCGCCGGACCGGGTGGCGGGCGCTCGCCGAAGCCGAGAAAGTAGCGGCGGGCGAGCCGATCAGACCGCGCTGCGGACCATCGCCAACTCGTGGGCCAGGTCCCGGCAGGCCGAGTCGCGCCGGGCAGCCGCGGCCTCCTGCAGCGGCGCGAGACCAACCCGGACCCAGGCCGAGCGCAGCGTCCGGGCCAGCCCGACCACGCGCCCCGCCGTACGCAACCCCGCGGCGAGCTCCCCTGCTCGCAGCTGCGCGGCCGCGAGCTCACCGAGAGTGAGCGTCAGGCACCGGGTCGCGTGACCCATCCCGCTCTCGGCCATCGCGAACGCGGCGGCGGCCCGGTCGAACCTGCCCAGCGCGAAGTGTGTAGAGCCCTCGACATAGTGCAGACTGGTGCGGAACATCTCGGGCGAGGTCAGCTCGGCCTCCGCGTATGCCGCGTCGACACGTAACCGCCGAAGCGCCGCCAGCGCCTCCTCCGCCAGTCCGAGCGCGCCGAGCGCGCGACCGCGGTGGCTCTCCGCACTCGCGCGATCGAGCGGCGTCGACGCGGCTGCCGCGCCGAGCTGGAAGAGCTTCAGCGCGTCGTTCGGGGTTCCGAAGTGCAGCTCGGCGCGGCCTTCGTCGAGCAGCGCGTCGATCACCCGCCGCCGGTCACCGGCCGCGCCGCCGCATGTCATGGCCCGGGAGAAGTGCTGCCGCGCCAGATCCCGCAGTCCCGCGTCGCCGGCTGCCCATCCGGTGGACCGGTGGACATCGGACAGGACCTGGAGCACGCGGAGTCGAACCGGCTCGGTCATGTCCGCCCCGAGCATGGCTTCGGTGCACCGTGCATGCGCGGTGAGAGCGCTGACCGCTGCGACGCCGCCGAGGTTCCCGCCGAGCTCGTCGAGCCGCACCGTGGTGTCGGCCGTCCGCTGCACGTCAGATGGCCCGATCCGGCCTGCGACCGGGGTGGGACACTCCCTGTCACGGATCGGCGACGGGGTCCCGAAGACCGGTTCGCCGAACAGCACGGCGCCGGCGTGGCGGAACTGCTCGCGCCGCCGGTCCTCCTCGGTGCCGTCGTCGGCGACCTCGGTCTCGGGTGCGCCGCCGGACGAGTAGGCCAGGCCCATCGCGCCAGGCGATATCCCCAACCCGTCGGCGATCCGTTCCAGCAGAGCCACCGACTGCACCTGCCGCCCGGAGATGATCTCTGAGACCTCGGAGGTGTGCTGCCCGGTGGCCCGCGCGATGGCAGCCTGGCTGATGCCAGCGCGGTGCAGCTGGGAGAACACCTCGGGAATGTCCCGGCGGGCGAGCGCGGCGCGTGCCGTCGCGTCGGTGAGCAATGTGGACAGCTGTGTCATCCGTGCCTCCGATCCGATGGCCGAACCTACCGGCATGGGTCCGTAGGGCGTACAACCAACCGTTCGAGGTCTGTCGTGCTGCGTCACTGACCGGTTACGTTCGGTTCATCGCCCACGAGCCACGGAGGTCATGATGATCGAGGACTTGCCGCTGCAGCCCGTCGCCACATTCTGCGGCGGCTGCCCTTGTGGCCAATGCCCGCAGCTGTTCGTCGATCCCGGCGCTTCCGCGGACCGTCGGGTGGTGCTCACCGACGACTTCGGCTCGAGGGTCCGGATGAGCGCCGACCAGTTCGGTGACCTCCTCGCGCAGGCGAAGAGCGGCGCGCTGGACGGCCTCCCGGTCTGAGCTGGAACCGTTCCCCCCGCCGCGCCGTCGAACCCCTCGACACCGGCGGACGGGGGGACGAGTGCACGGCGATCCGGACTATGTCGAGGAGCTCGCGCACTCGCTGCGCCGCGCCGCCGAGCGCGCCGCCGACCAGGGCCGGGTCATCCGGGACGTCGCGCGGGGCGTCGACTGGACGGGCGCGGCGGCGGACGCGTTCCGCTCCTGCATGGCAGGGCGCGCCGCCGCGTGCGACACCGCGCGGGACGACCTCGTCGCCGCGGCGCGGGCTTGCGAGCAGCACGCCGACGAGGTGCGCGACGCACTCCGGTGGGTTGAGGTGCTCGTGTGACCGGTTTCCACGTCGATCCGGACGAGCTGCGCGAGCGGTCGGTCGACCTCGCCGCCGCGGCGGAGGCGGTGCGGCAGCTGGAGCCGGTGGTCACCCGCGCGCTGTCCGACGCGGACGTCCTCGCGTCGGCCGTGCTGTCCCCCGGCACCGCGTTGCGGGTCGAGCGGGCGCTGCTGCACGCGGTGACGAACCCCGCGGG
>JALYQB010000784.1 GCA_030856045.1 Actinomycetota bacterium | reverse complement strand
ACCTTCGCCAGGCACGGCACGCGCCGGGAGACCGCGTCGATCGCCGCCAGGTCGAAGTCGACCTCGCCCTCCTGCGCGGCGGCGAGGATGTGCAGCACGGTGTTGGTGGACCCGCCCATGGCGACGTCCAGCGCCATCGCGTTCTCGAACGCCTCCCGGGTGGCGATCGAGCGCGGCAGCGCCGCAGCGTCGTCGTCGGTGTACCAGCGGCGCGCCAGCGAGACCACCGCGGCGCCCGCCTCGAGGAACAGCTCCCGACGCGCGGTGTGCGTGGCCAGCGTCGACCCGTTGCCGGGCAGCGCGAGGCCGAGCGCCTCGGTGAGGCAGTTCATCGAGTTCGCGGTGAACATCCCGGAGCAGGACCCGCAGGTCGGGCAGGCGGAGCGCTCCACCTCGGCGAGACCCTCGTCGTCGACCGTCGGGGACGCGGAGGCCGAGATCGCGGTGATCAAATCCGTGGGGGTGTGCGCCACACCGTCCACGACGACGGCCTTGCCCGCCTCCATCGGCCCGCCGGAGACGAACACGGTCGGGAGGTTCAGCCGCATCGCCGCGTTGAGCATCCCCGGCGTGATCTTGTCGCAGTTGGAGATGCACACCAGCGCATCGGCGGCGTGGCCGTTGACCATGTACTCGACGGCGTCGGCGATCACCTCGCGTGACGGCAGCGAGTACAGCATCCCGCCGTGGCCCATCGCGATGCCGTCGTCCACGGCGATCGTCGAGAACTCGCGTGGCACGCCCCCGGCGGCCCGGACGGCGGAGCCGACCAGCTCGCCCATGTCCTTGAGGTGGACGTGGCCCGGCACGAACTGGGTGTAGGAGTTGGCGATCGCCACGATCGGCTTGCCGAAGTCGGACTCGGTCATGCCGGTGGCGCGCCACAGCGCTCGGGCGCCCGCCGCGCTGCGGCCGTGGGTGGTGACGCGGGACCGGAGTGCGGGCACGCGACGGGAGCCTACTCCGGGGCAGCGCTGGGGTCATCGATCCGGCCCCCGCTGACCAGCGCGAGCACGGGCAGGTCCCGGGCCCGGACGGCGGGCAGCTCGACCTCCTCGCCGGTGCTCAGTACGACCCGGACCCAGGACCGCTCCTGCACGCGCAGCCCGTCGATCTCCGACCACGGCAACCGCCTGCTCCGCAGCACGCGGTGCGCGACCAGCGCGTCCGCGTCCGCGACGGTACGGGTGCGCAGCAACCACACCGTGAGCCCGACGGGAAGCGCGTAGAGCACCTGCAGGCCCGGCACCGCGAAGGCCACGGGCGTCGCGCAGATCGCCAGCGCGTAGACCCCGATGAGGGCGATCAGGGGGATGCGGAACGTGGCGGTGGGGGTGGTGCCGGGCACGGTTCCCATCGTCGCACTCTCCGATCTCACACCCGACCGGCCGGTAGCTCAGGTTAGCCGTGCCTAAGTAGTATGCGGGCGGTACGGACATGAACACGGAGGTGGTCGGTGGTGCGGCGCTCGCGCTGGGTCCCTGCGGTGATCGCGACGATGCTGCTCGCTCTGCCTGCGTGCGGCGGCGGTGGCGCTGCGGGTGACGACGTCGACGAGAGCGCCCTCGTCGTCTACTCCGGGCGCCAGGAGCAGCTGGTGCAGCCGCTCGTCGACCGCTTCGTGGCGGAGACCGGTATCGAGGTCTCCGTGCGCTACGGCAACACGGCGCAGCTCGCGGCGCAGCTACTCGAGGAGGGCGAGGGTACCCCGGCCGACGTGTTCTTCTCGCAGGACGGCGGCGCACTCGGCGCGCTCGCGAAGACAGACCGGCTCGCGACGCTGCCGCAGCCCGTGCTGGACCTCGTGCCCGAGCGGTACCGCGCCGACGACGGGACGTGGGTGGGCACCTCCGGCCGCGCCCGGGTGATCGTCTACGACCCCGACCAGGTGCCCGAGGCCGAGGTCCCGGACAGTGTCTTCGCGCTCACCGACCCGCGGTGGCGCGGCAAGGTCGGGATCGCGCCGAGCAACGCGTCGTTCGAGGCGTTCGTCACCGCGATGCGGGTGCTCGACGGCGACGACCGGACCCGGGAGTGGCTGGCGGGCATGCGCGCGAACGACGTCGCGCTCTTCGACAACAACATCCTCGTGCTCAACGCGACCGAGGACGGCCTGATCGCGCTCGGGCTGATCAACCACTACTACTGGTACCAGCAGGTGGCCGAGGAGGGCGAGGCGGCGGTGCCCGCCCGGCTCAAGTTCCTGCCGGACGGCGACCCCGGCGCGCTCGTCAACGTCGCGGGCGCTGCGGTTCTGGCGGAGTCCGACAAGGCCCAGCAGGCGGAGCGGTTCGTCGCGTTCCTGCTCGACGAGGAGTCCCAGCGGTTCTTCTCCGACGAGGACAAGGAGTACCCGGTGGTGGAGGGTGTGCCGACGGCGCCGGACCTGCCCCCGCTGGAGAGCCTGCAGCCGCCCGACATCGACCTGTCCGACCTCGACAGCCTCGAGCGGACCCTGCAGATGATCGAGGAAGCCGGCCTCACGTGAGCCGCCGATGAGCAGCGAGACCCGCGCGCAGCAGCGAGCGCTCGGATCCGACGTTCCGGTCACCCCGGATAGGGCCGGGCCCGAGGAGCCGTCGAGGCCCGCTCGACCGGCCCGCCGCCAACGGGTGCCCCCCGTCCTGCTGCTGCCCGCGTGCCTGGCCGCCGCGGTCGCACTGCTCCCGCTGACCTACCTCGCGGTGCGGGCCTTCGAGCGGGGGCTCGGCACGCTGGCCGAGGTGCTGCTGCGGGAGCGGACCGCGCTGCTGGTGCTGCGGAGCCTCGCACTCGCCGGTGCGGTGACCGTGATCTGCCTGGTGCTGGGGATCAGCCTCGCCGGCCTGGTGGTGCGGACCAGGCTGCCGGGGCGCCGCGCGTGGAGCGTGCTGGTCGCGCTGCCGCTCGCGGTGCCCTCCTACGTCGCGGCCTTCGCCTGGCTGTCGCTCTTCCCGCGGTTCGGTGGTTTCCTCGGCTCGACGCTGGTGCTGAGCCTGGTCTGCTTCCCCTACGTCTACCTGCCGGTGGCGGCCGCGCTGGAGCGGATCGACCCGGCGCACGAGGAAGTGTCCCGCTCGCTCGGGCTGGGCCCGGTGCGGACCTTCCTCGCCGTCACCGTGCGGCAGGTCCGCCCGGCCGCCGCGGGCGGGGGACTGCTCGTCGCGCTGTACGTGCTGTCGGACTTCGGGGCCGTCGCGATACTCCGTTACGACGTGTTCACCCGTGTCATCTACACCTCCTACCGGTCCAGCTTCGACCCCACGCCCGCGGCGATCCTCGGCTGCCTGCTGGTGGCGATCACGGTGCTCATCGTGTGGGGCGAGAACCGCAGCCGTGGACGGGCCGGCTACGCCCGCCTGGGCAGCGGTGCCGCCCGCCGGCGACCCCGGGTGAGCCTCGGACCGTGGCGGCTGCCGGCACTGGCGTGGTGCGTGCTCGTGAGCGCCCTCGCGCTGGGGGTGCCGCTGGTGGCGATGACCTACTGGCTCACCCGAGGCAGCTCGGCCGGCCTCGACCCGGCCGAGATCGGGGCCGCGGCCGGTGCCACGCTGGCCGTATCCGGGCTCGGAGCGCTCGCGGCCGTCGCGCTCGCGCTGCCGGTCGGGGTGATCGCGGCCCGCTACCGGGGGCGCACACCGCGGCTGCTCGAGCAGGCGGCCTACGCCGGGCACGCGCTGCCCGGCATCGTGGTGGCACTGTCCCTGGTGTTCCTCGCGGTGCGCTACGCCCGGCCGGTCTACCAGGAGGTGCCGGTGCTGGTGGTGGCCTACGTGGTGCTGTTCCTGCCCGCCGCGGTGGCCGCGGTGCGGGCCTCGGTGGCGCAGTCCCCGCCCGCGCTGGAGGAGGTGGCGCGCTCGCTCGGCCGCACGCCCGCCGCGGTGCTGCGCACCGTCACGGTGCCGCTCGCCGGGCCCGGGGTGGCCGCCGGTGCCGCACTGGTCTTCCTCACCTGCATGAAGGAGCTTCCGGCGACGTTGCTGCTGCGCCCCACCGGGATGGAGACGCTGGCCACCGAGCTGTGGAACCGCACCGAGATCGGCGCCTATGCGGGCGCCGCCCCCTACGCCGCCGCGCTGATGCTGCTCGCGGCGCTGCCCACGTTCCTGCTCGGGCGCCGCTGGGTGTCCGAGGCAGTGGAGGATGGCCGTGAGTGAGCTCGTCGTGCGGGGACTGGCCAAGAGCTTCGGCGCCACCGAGGTGCTGCGCGGTCTGGACCTCACCGTTGCGCAGGGATCACTGGCCGCGGTGCTGGGCCCGTCCGGCTGCGGCAAGACCACGCTGCTGCGCATCGTCGCCGGTTTCGACGCCGCCGATGCCGGTGAGGTGTCGGTCGGGGGGCGGGTGGTGGCCGGCCCGCTGGGGTCGGTGCCACCGGAGCGGCGGCGGATCGGTGTGGTCCCCCAGGAGGGTGCGCTGTTCCCGCACCTCTCGGTGGCCGGCAACATCGGCTTCGGGACCGTCGGCCTGCCCCGGCGGCAGCGCGCTGCGCGCGTCACCGAGATGCTCGACCTGGTGGGCCTGGGCGGCTACGGCGACCGGATGGCGCACCAGCTCTCCGGCGGCCAGCAGCAGCGCGTCGCGCTGGCCCGCGCGCTGGCGCCCGACCCGGCGCTGGTACTGCTCGACGAGCCCTTCAGCGCGCTGGACACCGGGCTGCGCGCAGCCGTCCGCGAGGACGTCCGCCAAGCCCTGCGTGCGGCCGGCGCCACCGCAGTCCTGGTCACCCACGACCAGCAGGAGGCGCTGTCGATGGCCGACCTCGTCGCGGTGCTGACCGGCGGCCGGGTCGTGCAGGCGGCGACCCCGGCGGAGCTCTACGCGGCACCCCGCGACCTGGAGGTGGCGACGTTCGTCGGCGAGGCGGTGGTGCTCGAGGCGGTACTGCGCGACGACGTCGCCGAGTGTGCCCTCGGCGCGCTGGCGGTGCGGGCCGGCGCGGACGTCGCCGGCTCCCAGGGCACCGTGGTGCTGCGCCCGGAGCAGGTGGTGGTCGGCCCGCCGGGTGCCGGGGTGCCGGCCAGGGTCACCGGGGTGGCGTTCTTCGGGCACGACTCGCTGGTCCGGCTCGACCTGGCCGGTTCGGTCCCGGTCACGGCCCGCACCCAGGGGGCGCGGCGGCTGCGGGAAGACCAGGAGGTCGGCGTCACCGTGGCCGGCGAAGTGTCCTTCTTCCCCGGGGTCAGTAGTGGTTGCGACCTGACCGGTCTGACCGATCTCGGGGGATGATGGGATCATGACGCAGGACGGGGCCGTCCGGCTCAACGCGTGGGTCCACGGCCGGGTGCAGGGCGTCGGCTTCCGGTGGTGGACGCGGTGCCGCGCGCGGGAACTCGGGTTGGTCGGGCACGCCGCCAACCTCGACGACGGCCAGGTCGAGATCGTCGCCGAAGGGTCGCGGGAGGCGTGTGACCGGCTGCTCGACGTGCTGCGGTCGGGCTCCGCGCCGGGCCACGTCCACACCGTGGCGGAGCGCTTCTCCGACGCCGGCGGCGGGTTCACCAGCTTCGTCGAACGCTGACCCAGAACCCGGCGGTGGTGGGCGGGTAGCCTCAGCGCGGACGTCGCCGGGGGGAGAACCGCAGGGAGGGCCCGGAGCACCGTGCACCTGAAGAGCCTGACGCTGAAGGGCTTCAAGTCCTTCGCCTCGGCCACCACGCTGCGCTTCGAGCCCGGCATCACGTGCGTGGTCGGGCCCAACGGCTCGGGCAAGTCCAATGTCGTCGACGCGCTGTCCTGGGTGATGGGCGAGCAGGGCGCGAAGGCGTTGCGCGGCGGCAAGATGGAGGACGTCATCTTCGCCGGCACCGCAGGCCGCGCGCCGCTCGGCCGCGCCGAGGTCACGCTCACCATCGACAACTCCGACGGCGCCTTGCCCATCGCCTACACCGAGGTGTCGATCACCCGGCGGATGTATCGCGACGGGGCCAGCGAGTACGAGATCAACGGCAGCTCCTGCCGGCTGCTGGACATCCAGGAGCTCCTCTCCGACTCCGGGATCGGCCGGGAGCTGCACGTGATCGTCGGGCAGGGCCAGCTCGAGCAGATCCTGCAGTCCAAGCCCGAGGAGCGTCGCGCGTTCATCGAGGAGGCGGCAGGCGTCCTCAAGCACCGCAAGCGCAAGGAAAAGGCGCTGCGGAAGCTCGACGCGACGGCGGCTAACCTCACCCGGCTCACCGACCTCACCTCCGAGCTGCGCCGCCAGCTCAAGCCGCTCGGCAAGCAGGCCGAGATCGCGCGCAAGGCGCAGACGGTGCAGGCCGAGCTGCGTGACGCCCGGCTGCGGCTGCACGCCGACGACCTGGTCGCACTGCGCACCGAGCTGGCCCGCGAGGAAGCCGACGAGGCCGCGGCCCGGGCCCGGCGCGCGGAGGTGGAGAGCGCGCTGCAGGCCGCGGCGACCGAGCAGGCGTCGCGCGAGCAGCAGCTCGCCGAGACCGCGCCCCGGCTCGTCTCGGCGCAGGACACCTGGTATCACCTCTCGGCCCTCGCCGAGCGGCTGCGTGGCACCACCAGGCTGGCCGCCGAACGCGCCCGGCACCTCTCGGTGCCGCCCGAGGAGCACCGGCCCGCTCGCGACCCCGATGAGCTCGAGCGGGAGGCCGAGGCTGCCGCGGCGCGAGAGACGGAGCTGCACGGGGTGGTCGAGCAGGCCCGGGCCGGCCTCTCCGGCGCGCTGGAACGCCGCACCGAGCTGGAGCAGGCGGTGACCGACGCGGAGCGCGCCCACCTGACCGCGGTCCGGGCGGTCGCGGACCGACGGGAGGGGCTCGCCCGGCTGTCCGGGAAGGTGGAGGCGCTGCGGTCGAAGTCGGGCGCCACCGCGGACGAGATCGAACGCCTGTCCACCGCGCTGGCCGAGGCCCGGGAGCGGGCCGCCGCCGCGCAGCGCGAGTTCGACGAACGCCAGCACGAGATCGGTGCGCTGGACGAGGGCGAGCTCGGGCTCGACGAGCGGCACGAGGAGGCGCTGGCGGCGCACACCGGAGCGGTGACCCGCGTGGAGGAACTCGCCGCCGAGCACCGCGAGGCCGAGCAGCAGCGCGCCTCGTGGGCGGCCCGGGTCGATGCCCTGTCCCTGGGGCTGGCCCGCAAGGACGGCTCCGGGACGCTGCTCGCCTCCGCCACGGCGGGGCT
>JALYQB010000780.1 GCA_030856045.1 Actinomycetota bacterium | reverse complement strand
GTCAACGCCCCCACCGACACCCGGTCGGGCAACCAGCCCTCCGGAGACACCCCCTCGGACCCGTCGTGCGCCACCGCGAGATCATCCCGTTAGACGATCACCCAAGCCGGTACATAACCCGACGTGTCGCAACTTGATCACGCTAACGCAAGGCCATTGGGCGGCGCGCCTGTCGCTCCTCGGACACCCGTGCTATCCCTACCGGGTTTCACGGTGGCGGTGACCTGGTGTTTCTTGTGGTCGTAGACCATCTCCAGTCGTAAGTCCTGGTAGAACTGCTGGAGCTTGGCCGGATCGGCCCGGTGGAGTCGTGCGCCCACGTCGCCGAGTACGTCGATCATCGCCTGGACCTCTGCGCGGTCGATGGTGCGTGGTGCGGACAGGGCGCGTAGCTCGTCCTCGACTGCGGTGAGCTCGGCCTGTGCCCGGTTCAACGGCTCGATCAGAGCCATGGCCTGTGACGGGTTACACGAGAAATACCCAGAAGCGCACATAGAAGCAGGCCAACAAATTGATAACTTTGGCCATTCGAGACCCATCCCTTTTTCTGTTGGCGAGAAAGTCGCCAATCAGGGAGCGAAAATCCCGGACTCCGGAACGCGATCTAAGTAGGATCTGTTCTAATCTCTGGTTCCACCTCGTCGAATGATGCTTGACGCGCGGAGTGGCTGACGGTCAAGCCGAGGATGAGTCGATCCTTCCCAACGGTGTGTTCGAGGGTTTCGTAGAGGTCGGGGCGTAGGAGCAGGTCGGCTCCATGGACGGCTGGTTCGAGTGGGCTGTAGTTGCCGTCGTGGATGAGGAAGCCGCGCCACAGCCGGCCGACGAGCGCGGCGCCGTTGTCGTCGACGAGTGCGTGCCGTAGTGCTGGCGTTTCGGGGCGAAGCCCGAGGAGCGCGATGACCTCGAGCCTCGGTACAAGCGGGAACGGATGCAGCCCGGTCCCACGGTCTCGTGCTGGGGCACCTAGCTGGAAGTCGTACTCGATGATCGCGGCGAGCGGCCCACGAGTCGTCGCGAGCGCGGTGCGGGCACGTTCAGGGTCGAGGCCCGGCATCAGGCGGTCGTAGGTGACGGCCCAGGCGTTCGGTGGGGCACCGGACAGCGGCACGCTGCCGGCGGGTGGTGGCCCGTCGCAGACTTCTTCCAGTCCCACGGCGATGACCACATGCCGGGCCGGAGCGTCCGGGTGACGGGTTGCGAGTGTCCCTTGCCGTTCGAACATCCCAAGCTGCACCCATTCGGTGTACGGCTTCTCGGCAACACGCACAGGCTCCCCGTCTGCCCCAACCAACTGCCGGCCGTCAGCCAAAGCGACGGCACCGGCGGACGGCCACTCAGCGTCGGTCTCGACCCACGGAATGGGCGTCAGCGACCACCCCAGTGCTGCTGGTCGCGTCGGAGGCCGCGGAACGCGGGACGCCTCGGCGCGCACCGACCACCGTGCGTTCGGCGCCAAGAACTGTGCGACGTCGTGTTCGAACCGGCGAGGGTCGTCTGACATAACCCCTTCGAGCGCCCTGGCAGTCCGGATGCCGGCGGCACCCGTCTGCAGTTCGTTCTCGATTGCTTCCTCGTCCGCGAGATAGGCGTCCGGGATGCGTCGACTGGACGGCGACCGCAGTTGGTCGATCTGTTCCCGGCCACGTTTGCCGAGATCGTCGATCCGGCCGGCGACTCCGTCGATGATTGCTTCACGTAGCCCCGGGGGTTCGTCTGCGCCTTCGAGGCGCTCGCCGAGGAACATGTTCACGAGACCTTCAGCCCGCTCCTGCGGTGTCCCCCAGGTCATTCGCGCTCTCCCATCTGGTCGTGGAACGCGGCACGCACCTTCGGCGCGGGTTCGGTCGCCGGCGGGTCCGGGACCGGGCGTCCGTGCGCATCCAAGATTCGGGCAGCGAGCGCACGCACAGACAACCAGTCGGTCCCGGCGAGCCTGGTCAACTCTGCCGCCATCTCGTCAGTCAGCTCACCGGCCGGGAGACGCGCGCGCACGACGTCCAACAGCCAGGTGGACCGCCCGGCAGCCAACCCCGACCCGAGCACGTGAACAACTGCCGCCTGCCCGATTGCCGGCCGGCACGTCACCAGCAGCGTGGTAGCGACGAGCGTCTGACGCAGGTCGGCGCGCATCGGGTGCGAAATGGTCGCCAACGCGAGCGTCGCTAACGCAACATCCAGCGCGTCTTGCGAGTCAGGAGTCGCGGTGGGCCGATACGTGTGCCCGAGACGTTCCGCGGTCCCCGGGAGCCGATGCTGGATGACCGGGAACGCAGCCTCCCAACAGTCGACCGCCGTACCACCCGGCGCCCCGGTCGGCGTCGCAGCGAACGCCGCGACAATCGCCTGCGTCACCCCGTACGTCCCCTGCGCATCAGAGTCGACCGTCCCAGCGACCGCCGCCGCCAGAGTCCGCTCCGCGGTCACGGGGTCCAGGTCGTGTGCTGTGGTCCACAGGCCGACGCGTTCCCTGCCGGCGAACGTCCGCCACCCTCTCCCGCCACGGATGCGGATGTATGCGAGCGTCAGGCAGTAGCTCGCGACCGTCTTCAACGCGTCGCTGGTGCCGTCACAGCGGGCAGCGAGTCCTTCGCCAAGAGCCGCGAACACCTCGTTGTCGGAGAACCTGGCCACCTCACGGGCGACGTCGTCGATGAGCTCGATACCCGCCTCTGCCCCATCGGCGAGGGTCGTTTCGAGGATGCGCCACCCAATGGCGTTCGCGACTGCGTCGAGGTCCCACCGCGGGGCGGCGTCGTCCCGGTACTGCTGGTTGCCGAGGTCGCGTGCCGCGAGGACCGCACCCGCCCGACCTTTGGGGACGACGGGACGCTGGTCGTTCAGGAGCCGCTTCAGCATCTCCAGCGGGTCGGGCTTCGGGTTGGAGGCCCACGAGTTGTTTCGCTCCTGCTCCGGGCACGGCGCCCGGGCCGGGAAGGCCGCGCCACCCAACCGGACGACTGCGTCGACCAGCTCCGGTGTCACCACGGACTTGGGTTGGTCGCTGGCGTACATCATCGCCTGGTCGTCGTAGGACGCTGCGATGTTGTTCGCCACGATGGCGAGCATCACGTCCGTCTGCGGGCTCTTGTCGAGCTCATCCTCAAGTCGGGTGAGGAGTTCGAGGTCGGTCGTCGGGCGACGCCAGCTCGTCCCGACGGTGAGGCGGAGGGCCGCCAGGACGATGGGGTCCGCGGTCGTGACCTGGTTCTCCAACAGGTGCGTGTGTGCGGTGTACGCGCGCCCGTCTTCGAACCCAAGCTCGGCGAGGAGGGTGTCGGCGCCGTCGATGCCGGCAGCGGTCGGGTCGATGGTTGCGGCCTTCTCCCACCACCGGTTCACGAAGTGTGAGGTGTCGCGGCCGTCGGTGTGTTGCCGCACCAGGTAGACGAGATCGACGAGCTTCTCCAGGCATGCGCGTGCGGTGTCGACGTCGGCGATGTCGTGGATGCTGTCGATGATTTCGGAGACGGTGGGGTCTTCGTGTCCGCCGTAGCTTGCGAGGAGCAGGCAGGCGCGGCGCCAACATTCGTCGGCTTCATCGTTTGCGCCGGCGGCGACGCAGATGCGGGCGGTTGCGAGTTCGAAATCGGCGGTGACGCCGTACTGGGTGTTGGTGTCGCGGCGTCGGCCCCGGATGACCTTCATCAGGGCGTGGATGGCGTCGACGCCGATGTGGTCGGAGACGCGGGACAGGATTTCGAGGAGGTCGTTGGTTGTGAGCGGCCCGTTCTCGGGCAGCCCGAAATTGGTCGTGGTGGTGGTGCCGTCGCCGATGGCGACGAGGTGGTCGAGAACTGGGTCGAGGTCGTTCTGTTTGACGACGACGAGGGAGTTCTCGATGACCTCGTGGACGAGCGGGTGGATGGAGTACAGGTCGCACGCCCGCGGGTCCCCGGTGAACGGATGTGCTTCCGCGGCCAGATCTGCGAGTGCGACCAGGACGGGCGTGGATGCTGCTTCGGGTGTAGTGACGCCGGCGGCGACGTCGTCTGCGATGCCGATGGTGGCGACCGTGTACCGCAGCCAGGCTAGGTAGAACCCGACGCCCGTGAGCTGGCTGGCGCACTTCAGCGGGATAGTCCGGTCTAGTGCGTGCGCGAGCGTGAGGAGCGACAGCCACCGATGGACGTTGCCGCGGTCGACCGGGCGACCGCCGAGTACGGCGTCGGTGGCGGTTTGAAGGTCTGCTTCGAGGTCAGTGGTTCCGAGGCCGGCGAGGACATCAGCGGCGGGGATGCCGTGGTTCAGGCAGCTGATGATGTCGGCAGCCGGCGCGAGGGTCCACGCTTCGCGAGCAAGTTCGGTTCGGTCGGGCAGGCCGGGTGTCCCGGATGCTGCGAGGTCGGCAAGTGCGAGGTAGACCCGCGTGGCCTTGTCGGGGTCGCTCATTGCTGCGGCGACGTCCGGCATAAACCCTGCCGGGAGACCGGCGGTGAACACTCCGACGAGATCCTCGAGGGACGCGTCGTGGTCGAGTTCAAGGTTCTCGGCGACCTGTTCGGCCAGGTCCGGGGGGATGTCACCACGCTGGTTGCGAAGGCGGAGAGCACCGAGCTGGATGGTGAGGTGGAGGGTGCCGTCGCGGTCGGAGCTGTAAGTGGAGCGTTCGTGTTTCGATTCGGACTCTCGGGCGTCGATGTACGCCTTCCACGGGGCCGCGGCACCGGCCCGGTCGACGGCCTCGCAGATGCGGAGCCCCCACCGTGACGGGAACGTGGGCCGTCCTTCGTACACCAGGCGCTCGGCGACCACGTCGGCACCGACGATCGAGACGACCACGTCCGCGTACTCGACAATCGAATCGGTCAGCGATTCGGTCTCGTGGGTGTCGATGGACTTGCGGGTCTCGACACACGTGATGAGAGTCGGCCAGTCGAGCCGCGCTTCGCTTTCGCGGGCCACTACCATCGCGACCCGCACCAGCGCCTCTGGCGGCTGAAACGCACGAATGTCTTCGGCGACGAACCCCGGCTGGATGAGGTCCTTGATTTCGTCGTACCGGTCCAAGTGCGCGAGGAGTCCAGGAAGGTGCCGGAACGCCCGCGCGTCGGCGAAGAAACCCCGAGCTGCCAGCCACGCGGCCGCGCTCTCACGGATGGATGCGACCCACTCGTCGTCTCTGTCGCGAAGGATGTGCCGGCTGAAGCTCTCATGATGGATGCGCAGACCACCGAGGCCCGGTTGTGAGTTCAGCACCGGCGCAAGCGTCGCGAGGGCCGCCTTCAGCAGCGGCTTCACCGCTGGGAGGACCTCGCCGAGCTCGTCCGCGGACAGGGCGAAATCGCACAGCGCGAGGGTGCCGATGGCGTACTCCTGGTCCGGGGTCATTCCGCTGAGAAGGTGCGCGTAATACGCGTCGACGTCGGTGGCGGTGTCGGGGACGAGCGTCAACCGGTGAACTAGTTCGTTGACCGTGACCGGTGCCGGGTCGTCGGCGTCGAGCGGCGAGATGCGGGTCGCGTAACGACACAGGTACGTGGCGTACAGCGCATTGCCGCCGCAGCGGCCGTGGACCAGGTAGGCGATGGCGCGTTCGTCGTCCTCACCGAGGGGCTCAGACTCGCCTAGCCCGTCGAAAAGCCCGTGCTTGGTCGCGAGAGTGGCGACCTCCTCCCACGACATGCGGGGCACCTGGACGGGGGCTCCGGTCGCGGGTGCAGCGTTGGCGAGGTGAGGGCCGGGCTGGCTCGCGATGAGCATGCAAACGCCGGGCGGGAGCTCGATGGCGGCGAGCTGGTCGACCAGCAGACGCGAGGGGTCCATCTGCTGGTTGGTGCGCCGGCCCAGGACCCGGTCGACGTGGTCGAGACCGTCGACGATGAGGAGCACGTTCCGCTGGACGTGAGTGTCGCGGCAGGCTTGGACTGACGCGGCGAGCGCTTCGGGAGTGGCCGCGAACCGTGGCCTCAGGTCGGTCGTCGCTTCGGGCACGACCTGTTCGAGCTGGCGCAGGAGGCTTCCGATGACGACGTCGGTGAGGACGCGTTCGTCACGGTTGATGTCGGTGGAGCCGAGCCAGCAGTGGTGCCGGGCAACAATCCAGTCTGCGTCTCGGTAGGTGTCGGCGAGCTGTTCGCACAGCCAGGACTTCCCGACTCCTGGTTCGCCACTGACGACGACGCGGCCGCCCGTGGGGGCAACGGCGTCAACATGCTTGCGCACTTCGGCGCCGGCACCTGCGCGGGGCACGGCGACGACCGGCTCGATTGGGTGCCCTTCGGCGACGGCACCAAAGTCAGTGGTGAGTCCAACTTGGGGTGAGACACGTTCCCTGGCGACGTTCCCGTCCAGGGCGCGAGCACCTGTGGCTGCGTGCACGAGAGCGAGCGCGGCATATTCGGGTGCAATGTTGGTGTTGGGGGTGCGGCCAGCGCCAAGCTCTTCGATGACGCGACGCAGGAGCGCACGCTCAGCAGACCCAGGGCTGGTGAAGTCGAACGTCGAGGCCGGGGCGCTGGTGTCGATCGTGAGGTGCTCGCACGCCATGCAGACCTGCACGTTGGTGAGCCCGATAAGACGCGTCTTCCAGGGTTCAGTCTCCTGGAGGGCCTCCGGGTCGAACTTGAACCTGCGGGTGGCGACGCCCGGCAGCGGGTCGCCGGGGTCGTGTGCCGGATCGATGGGTTTGAGTACTGCGGCGAGGTCGTCATCCGGGTTGCCGTCGCGGACGACGACCCGGTACGTAGTGCCGGGGTGCTGGTCCAGGTCAGACAGGAGGGCACCGAACAGCGAGTCGAGTCGCAGGCGTCGCCCGTCTCCGGAGAAGCTGTCCTTCGAGAGCTCGCGGTCCAGGCTGGTGTGCTTGATCTGGACGCGGACCCGTCGACCGGTCCGGTAGCCGATGGTCAGGTCGTCAAACCGGTCGCCCGTGAACCCTTTGGTGTCGACCGTGATGGTCTCGGCGGTGCCGAGAAGCAGGTCGACGAGCGCGATACCGGTGATGAGGTCCTGGTACGCGTAGCCGTGGTGCGTCGCCCTCAAGTTCATTCGCGTCCTCAACTGGCTTGGCCCTGGCAAGTCGTAGCCCTCGAGGCCAGGCTCGCCGAGGCGAGCCCCTGTAGCGCGCAGGTGGGTCCATCGTGGCACGCGAGACCGACAGGGTTCGGCTGTTCCCAAGGCAAACGGCCGTATCCGAGGAGTCGGCGAGGCGGCCACCAGCGAGTCTTGCTTTGGCGAACTGGCTCAGGGACTGCCGATCTCGAAGAAGGAGGCGTGCGTGCCGCACTGACCGGGCAGTCCGCGGAGCTGGGCGAGGGCAAGAAGCGCATTCGGTTGCTGGAGCAGGAGAAGGAGGTCCTGCGCCAGGCTGCGGCGTATCTGTCGCAGTCGAACCGGGCGGGAAAATGACCTACCCGCTTGTCCGCAAGTTGGCCGTTGACGGTATCCCCCTCACAGTGACGTGCCGGTGCTCAACTTCGCTCGCCAGCCATGCTCTATCGCTGGCTCGCGAGCCGGTCACCGCGTCAGAGCCCGCGTCTGTCACTCCTCGGACACGGGCGAGGCTGACGGCCTTCTGATCGTCAAATCAAGCCACCATGCTGGGCCAGCGGGTGAGTAGTGTGCGGTTCCCCCCTCGGACACGTTCACTACCCCTACCGGCTGGGGCTCTCCTGCTGTTTCCGTGGGTGTGTCGGGGGAGGGGCAGCCTGCGGGGCAGGGTTGCGGGCACGCCAGAGCCTGCCCTCCACGACGTGCAACGTCCTCGGACACTTACCCGCATGCTCGCCGCCCCCCCCGTTAGGCATGACGCAGCTTACGGCACATCCAGCACTGCGATCGCCCGCTGCGTGAGGCTGCCCAGGTACACCACACCGGCGCGCTCCCGCACTCCGGTGACCATATGGTAGATCTCTCCC